>CAZYTB010000170.1:0-4186 GCA_964650375.1 uncultured Campylobacterales bacterium
AACTTCTTGAAAAGTTAACCCCGGAACTGTTTAACAGCCGTTTACAAAATGTTGGGGTGAGGCCACTGGTGCCTTTGGGCAAAGCCAACTTAGCCATGGCTCTAGGTGGTTTTGGCGTTACTATGGAAGAGTTATTAAACCTCTATGGAGCATTAGGGCGAGGGGGTAAGGTTGCAAAACTGCGTTTTTCAAAAGACCAGCCCCTTGAAGAACGACCATTATTGTCATCACAGGCAGCATGGATTATTTTTAAAATGCTATCTTCACAAAAACGATCCGATCGCCCCTTTGACAGCTCGCAAACTGGCTGGGAAAATTCCCTCGCCTTTAAAACGGGAACCAGTTATGGCTATCGTGATGCCTGGGCTTTTGGGGTATCAGGAAAATATACCGTGGGGATCTGGGTGGGTCGACCCGATGGCACGCCTTCTCCTGGACAGTACGGTGCGGTAACCGCTTTACCGCTGTTGTTTCAAATCAGCGATTGGCTGGAAGATGAGAGTATCCCAGCAAGACCTCTACTCGTAAGCAGTGAAGAAATTTGCTGGCCTTCAGGAATACGCTCGATGGATGTAAAAGGTAACCATTGCCATCTAAGAAAAAAAGCTCTGGGAATCGACGGGCAGTTTCCGGTGACACTAGCGGCTACAAAAAAAGATAACTGGAAAGGTTCAAGGCTAACGATCCAGGTTGCGGAAGATTCTCACTTAAGAATTGATCCAGAGTGTAAAATTGCAGCGGTAGAAAAACAATTGGCAGTCTGGCCGGTAGCTGTGGAGCCCTGGCTTAAATCCAAATGGAAAAGAAATACTTTAATTGCAAAAATTGATCCCCGATGTTCAAAACAACCTCGTGTTGTGAATAATGAGTTTGCAATTTTATCGGTAAAAAATAATGCCCATATTCGAAACTTACACCCCGATAAAAAATTCAGATTACCGCTAACGGTGTTGGGAAACAGTGGTGCGGTTATCTGGTATCTTGATGGCGGTCAGCTTAAAAAAACCGATGATGTTGAAGCTTCTGAAGTCTGGTTAAAATCAGGCAACCATGAACTACTGGCTATTGATGAATCGGGAGCGATGGACAGAGTCGGATTTACCGTAGAACAATGGTAATATATCCGTTCCACCTGAAATAAAATCTGAGGACGACTTAGTGAATACTCTTCTATTTACCGGAGGCACTCTCAGTATTATCGCTGGTATTGCCCATATTGGAATCATTTTTGGTGGTGCTAACTGGTATCGTTTTTTTGGTGCTGGTGAAAAAATGGCGCAGATGGCAGAGAAAGGACTGATTTACCCAACAATAATTACCTCAATTATTGCAACCATGTTAATTGTCTGGGGGCTTTATGCCTTTTCTGCAGCAGGGATTATTCGTCAGTTACCTTTTTTAAAAACCATCACAGTTTTAATTGGCACGGTATATTTATTACGAGGCTCGCTATTATTGCCGGCGTTATTCTTAACGGATGGACTACGGGGATGGAATAATATGGATAATGGCTTCTGGATCTGGAGTTCTCTAATATCGTTAACCATTGGCGGGTTGTATGTTGCTGGTTTAGCTCGTGCATGGTCAGACTTATAATAGGTGTTCAATGAAAAATAGCGCAGCTTTTCCAAAACAAACTTTCCAGTTTTTAAAAAAATTGAGAAAAAATAACAACCGAGAGTGGTTTCACGAAAACAAGCCCAAATTTGAAGAGCAGGTAATGCATCCAGCAATGCAATTTGTTGAAAATTTTGGTGAAGCCCTCGGCAAAAAAGTTGTTGATATTCGCTACGACACCAGCAGAAATGGTTCTGGCTCCATGTTTAGAATTTATCGAGATGTGCGCTACTCAAAAGATAAGTCACCCTATAAAACCAACTTGGGTTTTGTATTCTGGTGTGGCGAGGGCGGCAAAAAACAAAATCCCGCTTTTTATGTGCATCTGGGGGAAAACGGCGTGCAACTTTACGGCGGTCAGTACTGGATGTCAAAATCACAGATCGATCTGTATCGAGAAAAAGTAGCCAGCGATAGAAGCGGAAAAGAACTCGAAAAAATTATGAAAAAATTAGAAAAACAGGGTACTACCATGATTGGTGGAAAACACTACAAACGTGTACCCAAAGGTTTTGATGCTGACCATCCAAGAGCCGAGTGGTTAAAATTCACCGGGCTTTATGTAGGGATGCCAATGTGGTCAGTTACTGAAGTTATTGAATCGGATTGGCAACAAAAAGCGGTTAAACAGTGCATGCAAATGAAGCCGTTGTTGGATTGGCTTAAATAAAATTATGTATTTTGCTTTTTAAAAAGTCGATAAACACCTGTAATTTTAACGGCATATAATCTCGACTAGGATATACCAGCCAGGCAGAGGTATTGAAGTCCGTTACCGCACATTCATATTCTGGAAAAAGATTAACCAATCGACCATCGGCTATTTCATCTCGGCATAACCAGTCGGGAATCATGGCAATTCCAAGTCCAGAAACAGTGCAAGCTGTCATGGTCATGCCGTGAGAAATCAGCAAGTGCCCTGAGATCGGGATGCTGAATCCTTTTTTATTGGGGTGACGAAACTTCCAGTTATCTCGATAGCCATTTGTTGAAAACCGCAGGCAATCTAGATTTTTTAAGCAAGTCGGGTCGTCGGTGACTTCATTTATTCTGGAATAATTTGGACTGGCACAGACAATAAATTTCCTCGGGGCTAATTCGGAACAAACAAATTCATCTTTGGGTTTTGCGCCAAACCGGATGGTGAGATCAATTTGTTGTTCGACGATATCAAGCTGATGATCCGCAAGAATTAAATCAATGGTTAGCTTTGGATATTTAGCGGTTATCTCGGGCAACAAAGGCGCCAGAATCTTTTCACCAAAAGAAGTGCAGGCCGATACTCTAAGAGTACCAATCGGTTGCTTCAATAAGTCTAAAGCCTGTTCTCCAGCCTGCACAAACGCGCCCACCAGTCCTTCCACTTGCAAGAAATAGGCGTTACCTGCTTCGGTAGGTGCTAGTTTGCGTGTGGTACGTTGAAATAAGCGGAAGCCCAGATTTTTTTCCAGATTGGCAATCGATCGGGATACCGATGAAGGATCTAAATCCCGGCTTCTGGCGACTTCGGCAAAGCTTCGATACTGCATTACATCGACAAAGAGTTGAATATTGTTTAGATCCATTCGTGCGCTCCTTACATGAATGTCATGATTGTATGGCTATTTACTGAATAAGTCACTAGCTGTTAACATTCATCTTGTAACACTTAATCAAGGGAAATTTCAAATGGCATTAATATTTTACAAAGAATTTTTTAGCAGCAAAGCAGAGGTTTTGGCGGACATAGAGAAAAATGATACCTGGCCAACGACTTTCGTATCCGGTGCTACTGATGGCCCTCCGGTGCATTGGCACAAAGATGAGGTGCACGCTTATATCATGGATGGTGAAACAGATTTCCTGGATGCAGAAACGAATCAGCGAACTTTAGTCAAGGCAGGAGATAAAATCGTAGTCCCAGCAGGAGAGCTACATGCTGAAGGCTCAATAAAAGATAAAGTGGTGTATATTTTGGCGTTGCCTGCGCCAAGATTGCCGGAAGATTTTTTAGCGATGTTTACGCCAGAGGAAAAGACTTAAATTAAGGGACACTCTCAACGGCTAATTTGGCATCTTTTAATAAATAAAAATACTCTTCGTTGTTGGCAAACTTAAGTTCAACATCCAGAGTTAATTGCATATCTTTGGTGATTTTTTGATTAAGAATATAGTAAACCCGCCATTTATATTTTTGGGGTTTACCCTTTTTAATAAACTCCCGTTGATATTTTTGAAATTCTTTAATGGATTGATTGGTTAATCTAAATTCATATTGATTCGAAGCTGGTGTATTGCTGAATAAGCCAGATTCGGCAGGCAAGTGGTGGCTGGTTAATAGCTTCAGGAAATATTGGTATTCAGATTTAATATTTTGCTGATGTTCAAACTTAAATACTAACCGTACCTTGCTGGCATCAATTTCTGCAGGTTCATCAAGAGTGATTCTTACGCGAACTTCTCTTGGATTTATATCCAGCACATCCTGCTCGTCCAATGTGGAAATTTTGAGCATAGTGGATAATGGAATTGATGAGCAGGCCGTTATCAGCATAAGCAAGAGAATGGCAGTAATAGCTTTCACTTATCC
>CAZYTB010000171.1:0-4182 GCA_964650375.1 uncultured Campylobacterales bacterium
TGGTTACTACTCAGAACTCTTCAATTACATTGTGGGTGATGAAGGAAGTGTAGTCATACAAAATAACTCACTATTTTTGAGCTTCTCAAAAGAAGGTATGGAGAAGCGCTTAAAAAATGGCCGATTAAAAAATGTTACGCGTCTCGATAGCGAGTTCGCTGATATGAAACTTCCAAGCAATACAGATCTTATTTTTATTGGCCTGAGCTATCATGACATCTATGTTCCAAGAAAAGACCCTATTATTACGGCGAATAGAGAAGAATTTTTTGAACAAGTCATGGCCGCATTAAAGCCCGGTGGAAAATTATTAATTATTGATCATGCTGCTGAGCCTGGAACAGGAAAAGATAAAGCCCCGAAGCTACACCGGATTGACGAAGAGTGGGCGAAAAAAGATATTGAAAGTGCTGGTTTTAAATTTGTGAAGTCATTGGATGTACTCAGAAACCCTAATGACAATTATCAGCTGGACATCTGGAAAAAAGAGGTCATCAAGCGCACTGATCGTTTTATTCACCTATACCAAAAACCTGAATAGTATGCCTATTAAGGTCGCAACTACAGATCAGGAAATTTTGGCATGTTTTCCAGTGATGAAGGTTCTACGACCTCATCTTATTGAGGAAGAATTTTTACCAAGAGTACGCAAACAGGAGCAGGATGGATACATCTTGGCATATCTTGCTCTGGATGAAATTCCCATTGCCGTTTCTGGCTTCAGAATTTCACAATGTTTAGCCTGGGGAAAGTTTATGTATATTGATGATCTCATATCGCTCCCTGATTATCGCTCACGAGGGCATGGAGCTCGTTTATTGCTCTGGCTGGAACGCTATGCTATCAAAAAGAATTGCTCTCAATTACACTTAGACTCTGGATTACAAAGAACGGATGCGCATCGATTTTATAAACATGAAAATATGGAGATTACGGGCTTTCACTTTTTTAAAAACCTAAATCTGCCCTAATCCATAACACCTAAAACCTTTCTTAATAAATCTTATTATCATGGAACAAATTACCATCCAGAACTGGAGTGAAAACCAGTTCAAAAACTCTAGGCACGCATGGAACTTGCTACTGGAAAGGTCCAATTCAGACCCACTGTTTATGAGTTGGGAGTGGCAACATACATGGTGGTATATCTTTTCTGAACCCGAGAAGATGCAGCTACAACTTCTTGCAGCCATAGATAACAAAGGTAATTTGGTTGGCCTTGCACCGCTTTATTTATCAACAGCCAAATCAAAAAAAATTATCATTACGCGCAGACTACAGTTCATCGGCAATTGCTGGCGTGGTAAAGCGACGATGAGAACCGAACTACTAGACTTTATCACGGACAAATCGCTGTCAAACGATGTTATAAAAGCTTTCTACAATCATATCAACACCCTATCAATATGGGACGAGTTAATACTAACGGACCTTAGAAAAGATTCAAAAACATATCAACTGTTGAAAAAAGAAAAGCTCATTCCCAAATGCTACTATCGCATCGCAGAAGAGTACAAAAGCTTTTTTGTAGAGACGACAGGAAGCTTTGACAGTTATATAAAAAATTTAGGGAAAAATACACGCCTCAGACTATTTAATCGACGAAAAATACTCGAGAAACTAGGAGATATCCACTTTAATCCAAAACAGAATAGTGACATTGAAAGCCAATTCGGACTGCTTAACCACCTACACAAAAAAAGGTGGGGGAAACCGATTTTTCGAGAGAAACGATTACTATTCAATACTACTCTGGCTCAATTAATGGCTCAACGAGATGCGGTGTGTTTCTCGGTATTATCTATAGATGACAAACCTGTTTCGATCCAATACAACTATCTTCTTGATAGTCACAAATATAATATTCAGGCAGGATTTGATGAAAATATTCATAAAAAAATTGCATTAGGATACCTGCACTTTGGCTATGAAATAGAACACGCATGCACTAGCCACATCACCAGCTATGACATGTTAGCGGGTGATGGTAAAAATACGCCTTACAAAGAACGACTGACCCAATCCAGCATTAATATTGTCGACATACAAATTATACGCAGCCGACGGGTGAAATATTTATATAAACTGTATGATTATTTTAATGAGTAAAGTTTCTATATTTTTTGGATACTCCGAGGGCCACTTTATAACTCAACTTATACTACTAACAAATATGAAAAAAATCCTAAATTCAATTATGAAATATGGTCTGCTTTCTACTACAAAAAAGTTGTTCTCATATATAAAAAATAATTATGTATATCACTTTGACGACAAAGTCTTCGACTTAATCCACAGAGTGGATACCACTGGGAAAGAAGATAGTTTTACTTTAAGTGTTCCTGACAGCTATAAAAACAAGGTCGTTCCATATGAAGCGATGAAATCTAAAAATTTTTATTTAGTAATGAACTCTCTCAATATTGAGTGGAGTAATTATTCCTTTATAGATGTAGGTTCAGGAAAGGGTAAAGTCTTACTACTTGCTTCCAAATACCCTTTCCAAAGAATAATCGGCGTAGAACTATCACGTACTCTCGTTGAAAAAGCTAAAGAAAACATTAGTAATTTTCGACCGAAAAGCTCGTTTCTTAAAAGGATTACTTTAATCAATAAAGATATTATTGATTACAATCCAACCAAAGAAAATGTGATTTTTTTTCTGTACAACCCTTTTAATGCTGAAATTATGACTTCTTTTGTTAAAAAAATTGAATTATTAGTAAAATCACAGAAAAATAGGATAATTATTATATACTTCAATCCAGTTCACGTTGAAATGTTTAGAGGCAGCGATCACTTCCAACCAACTATGATAACCGATAAATATGCAATATTTTCCTCTTTGGATTAACACTCAAGATGAGTGATAGCGAATTACATATTCATTTATTTACCCCTGACCAGTTTAAAGACATGCGGGACATTTGGAGAGTATTACTCAAAGAATCAGACGCAAACCCTCTATTCATGTCTTGGGAGTGGATGTATGCTTGGTGGGATATTTATGGCAACAAAGAGAATGACTCACTGTTAGTGCTTGGCGCTTACGATAAAGAAAAGCTTGTTGGTCTTGCTCCTCTTTATATATCACATCATCGCTCATTAAAAGGATTGATTTCAACCCGAACCATACAGTTTATCGGTACTAGAATTAAAGGTACGGCTGGCTTCCGTAGCGAATATCTACAGTTTATTACAAGCAGTAACGACAGTAAACATATCAATGATTACATTGCACGCGAACTCTTTACCAAACATAAAACCGATGAATACTATCTAAATGACTTGATAGTTAATTGCAATACTTACCGCTCTTTAAATTATTTCGCACAACAGAGCAGAGCTTATACTAGAGAGCAAGGAGAAAGCAGAACATATATTATCAATTGCGAGCAACCCTTTCCTAGTTACGTAGCAGACCTTGGTAAAAATACCCGCCTCAAGCTATTTAATAGAAGGAAAGTACTAGAATCACTTGGTGATGTAAGCGTTACAATCAGTGGTGCTCAAGACCTATCTAGCATAGTTAGTCGCATAAATAATTTCCATGTGCACAGGTGGGGTTACCAGACGATACAACATCATCATAGCAAATTCATTGCGGCGCTAGTTTGTAGCGAACTGTTTACAGTTTCATCCATAACACTTTTTTTAGACAAAAAACCTCTCGCCTGCACATTAGACGTATTAACGAATGGAAGATCTTATAACCTCCAAATGGGATTTACAGAAAATCTGCATAAAAAGATATCATTAGGAACACTAACGCTTGGCTATGCTATAGAGAAATACTGTAGTGATCAAAAAATCAAGTCCTATGATTTATTAGCTGGAGGTGGGAAAAATAGCGACTACAAACCAAGAGTCGCTATTGAAAATACAAAACTAAAGAGCTTACAATTTATACTTTCTACTAAATTCAAACACATTTATTGGCTAAATGATAAATTAAAAAAAACCTGTAGATAATTCTATGGCTAGTGTATTTTAATTAATGAGTCTGAAGTAGATTTTCTGGAAATTAGCTGAAAGGTCAATATTTTTTTATGATCTTTCTACCAATTAAAATTGAGGGTTTTTCGATATATTTATAGGATACTGATGCTGCTAAATAACTTGCAGTCAATGTAAAAAAGAAAGCGATAAACAATCTTAAGTCAGCGTCATATATTTCAAAAT
>CAZYTB010000172.1:0-4138 GCA_964650375.1 uncultured Campylobacterales bacterium
GTAGAAGCAATGTCTAAAGATAGTTTGGTTTCGCAACAGCAACTAGACGAAATTACTTTTAAACGCGATGCTGCTTTTGACCAGATGAATGCGGCAAAATCCATTTTTGAAATGGCAAAAGAAGGGGCTAGAATTGAAGATAAAAAAGCCGCCAAAGGACAAATGAATGCCGCTGGCGGAATGGTAAGTGAAGCAAAAGCTTATTATAAAGAATTAGAAATTTACGCTCCAGTTTCAGGAGAAGTTTCTTCAAAATTAGCCGAAGAAAGTGAAGTGATGCCTGCGGGTTATCCTTTATTTACCATTCAGAAATTAGAAGATATTCACGCGGTAATTCACGTAAGAGAAGACTTTTTAAATGACTTTAAAATGGGTGCAGAAATCTCTGGAAAACTTCCTGCTTTTGACAATGATTCTCAAAAATTTAAAGTGACTTATATCGCCCCAATGGCAGATTTTGCCGACTGGATTCCAACTGCAGATAAAGGAAGATTGGATATGAAAACGTTTGAAATTCATCTAACTCCTATTTCAAAAATTGAAGGTTTGCGACCAGGAATGAGTATTAATATCGAACTTTGAAAATCATTCTTCAAATAGTTATTCGGGAGTTATTCCGACTTAAAAAAAGGCCTGCTGCTTGGGTGTTACTTTTGGTAATTCCCATTGGTATTTTCTTTTATCTCGGTGCTATTTATGAAGAAGGTGCTATCGAGAAAGTGAATATTGCCGTACTCGATTTAGATCATTCGGACTTGAGTAGAAAGGTGATTCAGAATGTAGAGGCCGCTCCAAAACTAGATGTTATCAAATTTTTAAACTCCAATGATAACATTGATAAAGTGTTTATTAATTATCCTGATATTAAAGGATTTTATGTGATTCCGAAGAATTTTCAGAAAAATATTTATAACGGTCAACAAGAAAAATTATTGGTTTATACCAACTCATCTAACATTATTTATGGAAATTTAATTTACAAAGAAGCGGCTACTTTTATCAATACGATGTCGGCAGGAATCAATTTAAAATCCTTTAAACTCCACGGAATTCCTCACGAAGAAGCCTTGAAAATGGTGATGCCCATTAAGGTAATTACCAAACCTTTGTACAATCCACATTATAATTATTTGTATTATTTAATTCCTGGTTTAACAACCGTTTTATTACAAATGATTGTCTTTTTTTTAGCAGCACGATCTATAAATTCTGAACATACCAACGAAACTTACGGTGAACTTTTAACCCTTACTAAAGGAAGCATCTTTAAAATCATCTTCGGAAAATTAATTACCTATACCCTCTTAGGATTTTTGGTAGCAGTATTTATTTTTTCGGTGGTTCATCCGCTTTTAGGAATCCCGATGAGTCAAAGTACACTCCCTTTTTTATGGGTGGTTTTGGTTTTTGTAATGGCAAATGCGATGTTGGGAATAATGATTTCTACCATTTTTAAAAACGAAGCTATTGCGATGGATATTTCGTTTGTTTATAACTCGCCAGCATTTGTGTTTAGCGGATTTACTTTCCCGATTATGGCGATGCCAGCTTTTAATGCTTGGTATGCACAATTGATTCCATACACCCATTTTTTAAATGCTTTTTTAAAGGGAATAGAAATGAACACCCCTTTTTCATTTTTAAGTCAGCAAGTAATTAATTTGCTTATTTTCTTTTTGGTAGGATATGTCATTACGGTCAGTATTTTATTGTTTCAGCATAAAAAAGTAGCGGTATGAAGCAGTGGATTTCCATATTAAAAAGTGAATTGTCTTTAATTTTTGAAGACAAAAGCATCTTGCTTACTTGTTTGGTTGCTCCTATTTTATATGCTTTTTTTATAGGCTCCATTTACACTGAAAAAGAAGTTTCTGAAATACCAATTGCAGTAGTCGATTTTGATCATTCTAACTTATCTAGAAAGGTTTCTCAGCTCATAAATACATCTGAAAAAGTTTCGGTGGAAGGGCATTATTCTACCTTGGAAGATGCGATGTTTCATTTTAATAATCTGGAAGTTCAGGGGATTGTTATTCTTCCGAAGAATTTTCAGAAACAAACGATGAACTTGGATGGTTCACACGTTGAATTAATCTTAAACAACACCAAGTTTTTAACCTCCAATGAAATCAATAAATCGGTACAGCAAGTAGTTTTAACGATTGCTGGTGGTGTTCGGATGCAGTATTTTATCTCTAATAAAATTCCTATAGAAATCGCCAAACAACAGGCGCAACCTATAATGCCTGTTATAAAATCTGTTTATAATGCCACCAATAATTATGGTGATTATTTATTGCCAATTTTATTGATCTTAATCTTACAACAAACCTTAATTATTGGCTTCGGACAAAGTGTGGTTCACGAATTTAAACACGGAATACTTCAAAATTTAGAAACGTTTTCTTTCTTTGGATTTATGAGAGTGATTTCAGCAAAAAGCAGTTATTATTTAGTGCTGTATGTCGCTTACTTTTTTGTTTTTTATAAGTTGATATTTCCTCATTTTTCGCTCACCTTTAATGGGTCTATCTTTTTACATTTATTTTTGAGTTTGTTGTTTATTTTGGTTGTGATATTGTACACTATTTTATTTGCTTCCTTCTTTAAATCAGTAATTGGTTGGACTGAAGTCTTGGCTTTTTCAACCTACCCATTATTTTTAGTTTCGGGTTATTCTTGGCCGATAGATGCAATGCCAAAAGCTTTGCAAATGTTCGCAAACATCTTGCCTTCCACTCCTTATTTTAGTGTATTTAATTCATTGGCTACCGAAGGAGCAAAAATGGAAAACATCACCAACGGCTTTATACATTTATTGATGTTATTGATGTTAGGCTATGTGTTGTTATTTTTTAGGTTTCGGTTTATGAAATTTAAAATGAATAAAAAATTAATTAAAGAATAATTTGTAATTTTACCACCTAAAATATTTCAAAAATGAAAAACAACATCACCACTTTATTAGTATTTCTATTTATAGGAATTTCAGCAATAGCTCAAAACTTCGACATTATTTTAAAAACCAATGGCGAAGAAATGGAAGGAAATGTAAAGGCTTTAAATGATGATTCAATCAATTTTATTTATAAAAATGAAACTATTGAGTACAACATAAAAACCAGCGATGTAGTAAAAATTACCTTTGCATCTGGGAGAGTTCAGTTTTTTAATAAGTTTGATGAACCTGGAAATTCTAAAAATGCAAGTTTAGAAAATCACCATAATAAGGTGGCTGTTTTGCCTTTTGCTTATATAAAAGATCAGCAGGAAGGAGATCGAGTGATGAGTAATAAAATACAGACTGAAACATTTGCACTTTTAAATAGCCATCGCGGAGGCTTAACTTATCAAAATACAAATGACACCAATGCTTTGCTAATAAAAGCTGGAGTAACCAACAACAATATCCAGGGCTATACGATGGGAGAAATTTGTAATATATTAGGGGTGGAATTTATAGTACAAGGAGTGGTTTCAGTTGAAAAAACTACCCAACAAAATATTAATTCTTATTCTCAAACTACCAAAAACAAAGGAAATAATAAAGCCTACGTAGATCGACACGGAAATATTATTGGTAATGTTTTTAACGATGGAAAATCCCAATCATATGGATCTTCTTCTTCAACGAATGTTCAAAATTATGCAACTTCTATGACAATAAATGTTTATAATGACAAAGGGAATAGCATTTACAGTCAAGACCACACTTCCTTTTGGAATACGCAAGATGCCTATAAAATCACCTTGAAATATATTGCTAAAAGAATGCCTCTTTATAAGAAATAAATAGTGCGAAGTAAGACACACGAATCTTTTTAAATAAACTTAGTGATCTCAAAGTTCTGAAGTTTCTTTTTAACTATTCTACCACTTTAAAATTCTCAATGGCTTCGTTGGGTTCCATAATGGAATACTCTTGCCAAAAAGTAGGGTCGTATTGTGATAAATAGGTTGCAATTACCTCTGTGTTTTCAGTAATATTTTCATAGTCGCTATTAGTGATGGCATCAGATTCAAAGACCACTAATTCGTATTTAATAACTTGATTCATTCTTATATCAAGTGCTAAGGAAAGTTCGTTTTGTTTTCTTCTGCCTTTTACGTGTTTGTTTTTTTCAATCACTTTTAAAGG
>CAZYTB010000173.1:0-4134 GCA_964650375.1 uncultured Campylobacterales bacterium
GATTGGTTTAAGCTCAACTTCAGGAACCAAAGTTTGTGTCATGTTTATTGTGTCTGAAGATAATACCAGGTTTATTTCTATATTGTATATACTTGACTCATCGTTTATTTTATCTAATAAAAAAATTTCAAAAATTTGAAGCTTAGTTTCTATTTCTGTACCATTTTTGTGTTTTAAGATTACGCTTTTTTCTGGAATTCCGCTATGAAGTGTGTAATCAATCCAAGAAAAATTTTTAAATTTTGAGATATATCCGGGACGGCTCACAAACAAGTCTGCAAAATCATCATTGGAACTCTTAAACTCTTCTATGTCGTTATATCCTAACATTGAGAGCTCACTTTGGCTTATACCTAAAAAATTACTTTTTTTATCATATAATATCAAGTTATATCCTTTAGCTTGTTTGTCGAAACAAGGGCATCGCAAATACTACCCGCTAAATTTTAACCAAGTATTACTTAAAGTCAAATAATTTGTATAGTAGTTATATCAATAAGTTGCATGGATAAAATCATAAACTTTTTTGGCTAACCTTTTATTTATCACAATTTCAAGTTCATTTAATGTTGATGAATATATAGCATCATAAGTCCCAAAGTATGCTAATAATTTTTTTACATTTGCCATGCCAACTCCATTTATCTGCGTTAGCTTGTCACTCATATCGATCTTTCTTTTTTTATTTTGATGAAACGATATAGCAAATCTGTGGGCTTCATCTCTTAATTTTTGTAAAAATTGCAATCTTTCATCAGAGGTTGGTAAACAAAAACTTTGTGTTGCGCTATGTACTATATCTTTGGCCCTTCCTTTTGATCTGTTGGATTTTGCATCTAATTTTTCTTTTGAGATGGCAAGCACATCCAAATCTAACTCATTTTCCCGCAATAGTTCTAAGGCTAACTTCAAAAGCGTAGAGCCACCATCTAATAACCAAAGATTGGGTGGTAGATTTGTTTTAAAATCTTCTATTCTTCTGCTTAGCAATTCTTTCATTTGAAAATATTCACTTTTTTCACTCAAATTATATCTTCTGTAGCTATTTTTTTCAAATTTTTTATCCCAAACTATCATGGCACCCACAATCGCAATTCCGCCTAAGTGAGAATTGTCAAATGTTTCAATTCTATATGGTGCTTTACTTAAATCAAAAAGAGTTTCTATTTCTATGGCTATATCTTTCTTTTCTTTTTCTAGACCTAACATGTATTTAGCATTTTTTCTTGACATCTCTGTCAGTTTTGCTTTTTCTCCTATTTTTGGATGAGTTATTTTTATTTTTTTATTAAAAAGTGTTTGGAGATATTTTTCTATTACATCTTTTTCTTTAAAATTATCATCTATTAAAATTTGATTGCACAATAGCGGAGAGTTTTTATTGTAAAATTGCAAAAGTGCTCTCTTATAAAGCTCGTCCTTGTCAAAACCAAAAGAGTTTTTCAATATAGTATGGTCCGTTGAAATTATCTTTCCATCTCTCATGAAAATTTTCATAATTATTGCACTATTGTTTTCTATATAAACACAAAATATGTCTAAATTCTCTAACTTTGCTAGGTCAATTTGTGTTACATGTAAAGAATTTTTAATAGATTTTGCCATATCCCTTACATGTGCTGCTTCTTCAAAATTTTGCAAATCTGCAGCTTTTTGCATTTTTAGCTCTAGCAGACTTATTAATATCTTCCTGTTTTTTAAAGCATTTATTGACGCATCTACTATTTGTTTGTATTCATCTTTTTCAATTTTTCCAACACAAGGTGCATGGCATCTTTTCATCTGATGAAATAGACAAGCTTTTTTACTGTCTAAACAATTTTTTTTCTGTACTAAATCAAATAGCAAATATAAAGAATCTATTATATCTTTGGAGGAACTGGAAAATGGTCCAAAATATTTTATGCCTTTTTTATTTATAATTTTTCTAGTTATCTCAAATCTCGGAAAATCTTCTTCTAAATTAATCGTGATATATGGATATGTTTTGTCGTCTCTTAACAATATATTGTATTTTGGGTTTAATTGTTTTATAAGTGAATTTTCAAGGATAAGCGCATCATGCTCATTTTCAACCAAGATGTATTTTATATCCCTGGTTTCACTTATCATTTTGCCAATTCTTAAGCTTAAATTTGGTGCAGGTTGCAGAGTTGTGGAAAATCTAAAGTAACTTTTTACTCTATTTTTTAAGTTTTTGGCTTTTCCTATGTAAAGAAGTTTTCCAAATTCATCAAAATATTGATAAACCCCACTACTATTTGGAACAGTCTTTATTTTTCTTTTTAGGCTCATTAGTCTTTAGATTTACTTTGAATGGTTTTTCTTATTTGTTCAAATATTTTCTTTATTTCTTCATTATCTGACCTGTTTTCAAACGATGCGTGTGATCTTTCTTTATATCTTATTTGTTTATTTTTAAAATTTATATTTTCTTTATTAGTTGATTTGTTTGTCACGAAGGCTTTAATTTCATTAGAATTCATAAAAATACACTGCGGATTTAGCTCAATAAGTTTTTTTAATATATTCTTTATCAAATTCCTCTTATAATTAAACTCCATTTTTACACCTGGGTGTTTAAGCACAAAAAAGAGAGTATCATTTTTTTGATATATAAATCTTGTATGCTCACTTAAACTCTTAGGCAACAAAGACAGCAATAAGTTGTAACAATCAACATGCTGTAAATTTTTTAAATAAGGTTTAGATTTTAAATGAGAAATTATATAACTTGCTTTTTTCATATTTTGATTATAGCATCTCTTGGCTTTAATTTTGTAGGTTGTGGGTACAAAGCACCCCCTGTTTATAAAACACAAAAAGATAATGCTAAAGTGGCTAAATGAATAATTCTACGCAAAGCGTAAGCTTCAGTGATATGAATTTATTAGGGGCTTTGCTCCTAATAAAGAAGACAGTAAAACAAAATAATTCTACGCAAAGCGTAAGCTTCAGTGATATGAATTTATTAGGGGCTTTGCTCCTAATAAAGAAGACAGTAAAATGAAAAAAGTTTATGATGTTGTAATTATAGGTGCGGGAATAGCTGGATTAAATACAGCTTTATCTTTAGATGACGATACAAATGTTTTAGTTCTTGCAAAAGATTATGCTTGGGAATGTAATACTTTTTACGCACAAGGCGGAGTGGCAGTTGCTGTGGATGAAGAAGATATACCTTTACATGTAGAGGATACTTTAAATGCCGGAGCTGGGCTTTGTAATGTGGAGGCTGTCAATATTTTATGTCATGAGGGTCGTGAAGCTATATATGAATTTATAGAGCGTGGCTTTAAGTTTGACAAAGACAAAAAAGGAAATCTGCTTTATACAAAAGAAGCAGCGCACTCAAGAAATAGAATCTTACATGCCGGAGGCGATGCAACAGGGCGATATATACATCTATTTTTGATGGATAAATTAAAATTTCCAATACTTTATAACACACAAGTAACTGATTTATTAATAAAAGACGGTGAATGTTATGGAGTTAGAGTTTTTCACAATAATGAAATTTTTAATATTTATGCAAAAAAAGTTGTAATTGCAAGTGGAGGCGTTGGATCAATTTATGAATACCATACAAATGCAAGAACAATTAGTGCAGATATACAAGGTATTTGTGTAACTCATAACATAACTCTTAGAGATATGGAAATGATGCAGTTTCATCCTACGGTTTTTGTCAAAAGTAATGCTGTAAGAAAGCAGTTACTTAGCGAGTCCTTAAGAGGAGAAGGTGCAAAAGTTGTTGATAGCAAAGGAAAAAGATTTCTATTTGATTATGATAAAAGAGGAGAATTGAGTCCAAGAAATATAGTATCTCAAGCAATTTTTGACTATCAACACCGAGTAGATAAAAATATATTTTTAGATTTAAATGGCTTTGAAGAGGGTTTTTTTATGAAAAGATTTCCTAGTATCTACTTTAATATGGGCAATATGGGATATAACCTGCCAGATGATTTGATACCAATTTCTCCCGCTTTTCATTATGCTATGGGTGGTATAAAGTGTGATTTGTTTGGAAGGGTTGATGGTATAGATTCTCTGTATGCGGTTGGGGAGGCAGCCAATACAAGAGTGCATGGAGCAAATAGATTGGCTAGTAATTCACTACTGGAGGGTTTT
>CAZYTB010000174.1:0-4125 GCA_964650375.1 uncultured Campylobacterales bacterium
GAGGAGTTAATCCAAATAACAACAGTCCAGCGCTTTACCCAATACTTAAATCTTTTCTTCTTTCAAATGGCAGAGTACGAAATCCGGATATAAAAACGTATAAGAAAGGCGGCGTTTTGTGGGTTGACTGCAAAAGTGGGGGGATATCTCTTTTTGATAAAAAAGGAATTCCGGTAAAATCATGGGATTGCTTCATGCTGGGGTCAAAAATACCTTTTGGTCTTGTTATAACCAAAGACGGTTATAAGAAAAACTTTAAGGCTACACATTATACAGTCAGGCCAAATTGGGATATGCCAGTTACAAATTTTTGTCGTCTTTTAGATGAAATAGCTAAAAACTTGAGGAGTGTCTGAAATGCTTGAGCCAGGAGATTTGTTGAATTTAATCAGGCTTACGGAGTTGGAAATACGCTCACTTAAGACTGAAATTGAAAGTGAAAATGAAGACGTGAGAAATAATGCCGGTGAGATAATAATTCAATTTGATGCGTTATCATTAAAGCTACGCAAAATGTATGAAGAAGCCAGACCTGATGATAGTGACCTTCCAAAATATGAAGAGTATATGAAAGTTATCGCTATAAAATAAAGCGGGAGTAAAGGGTCATCTCGGTGCATTTTATGTTAGGGAATGACCTTCTCAATTCTTATATGCAACATGGATTGACAATAAAAAGGAATAAATCTGACTATGAAATCATTTGTTTTTTGGTTATGCACATTGGCTTTAGCAGGTTGTAGCGGTGGAGGCAGTGACAATACGCCAACCGTAACCATTGATGGAGTAAGTACAACTACAAGTGTAGACCGTACCGATCTGTACAATTTAATCATCAGTGGTACGAGCACCGATGTCACAGTCAAAAAAAATAATACCATCAAAACCCTAATGCTTGGAGGAACCAGTAACATGTTAACCATCGAATCGGATGTAACTGTCGAAACATTCAATGCCACAGGTGTCAGTGGCAATGCATATGTTCCCATTGGGTCAGGCATTGGCTTTGACTCTGATAGCGGCGTCGGCAACGATCTTATCGAATACTGACTGCTTGCTGTCAAGTGACAAGTGGCGGCTCGTGAAACCTACATTTGGGGAAAAAATGTTTTGCATTGCCGGAAACCTCACCAGATACACTATTTTATTTGATAAACTCCTTGATATATATATTCCTGTTATGGAACGGGATATTGAATATATGGATGATTTGAAGTGTGGTGGAACAGCTTCAGCGAGGTCGCATAGGAAGATGTAGCGGCAGCCCGGTAGGGTGCATTTTATGCACCACGAAAGTTGGCGTGAACACCAGGTGTGATCAACGATTAAAATTATTGATAATGGTGAAAATTCTGGTGCGTAAAACGCACCTTGCCGAACTATTACAGATGGAGAGAGTTGTGATACAGCATGAGTTTGAGAAATTCTTAGCGGAGCTTGGTGAAAAAAATGTCCATGATGATGTTAAGCGGCTTGGGAATATAATATTAACCAACATTGATGCTTTGGTGCCGCTTGGTACTCATAGCGGGCGTAGGTCTAAAGCAATAGTCAAGTTGGCGCAGAAAGAGATTGAGACTACCAGTCTAGAACTCCCCGATATTGCTGGATTTTCATCTGATGCTGATTTTCCGATTCAGTCTCTATCCCATCTTTCTGTGGGCCCATTTCGAGGTTTTTCAGTGCATGAAGAATTTGATCTTGATAGTCGAATAGTGCTGTTATACGGCCCAAATGGTAGCGGGA
Source organism: uncultured Campylobacterales bacterium (assembly GCA_964650375.1). Classification (GTDB taxonomy): domain Bacteria; phylum Campylobacterota; class Campylobacteria; order Campylobacterales; family Sulfurospirillaceae; genus JAADIZ01. The sequence continues at coordinate 1,747 of CAZYTB010000174.1, forward strand.
AAACAAGTTTTTGTGAGGCGCTTGAGTACGCTTTATTAGGTGAAATTGAAGAGGCGGAGGTAAAACGATTAGCTCCTCAAGTATATCTTCAGAATGCACGGGTGGGGGCTTATCGCCCCCCAAAGCTGGTCGCAAGAGACAACGAGGGGAACGACATTGAAGTCATTTTTGACTCAGAAAAATATCGATTCTGTTTTGTTGAGAAAAATAGGATTGACGATTTTTCTCGGATTGCTGCGAAAACACCTGCTCAGCAGAGTAAGCTTATTGCGACTTTATTTGGGCTTGGCCTATTTGATGAGTTTGTAAAGAGGTTTAGCTTTGAGATTAATGAGAAATACATCGATCTTGTAGGGTTAAAGGCGCTCGACCTTAATCGAAAAAAAGAGATTCTCAGAACTGATGAGGAGACCATTAAGAATGCGGATGTTGTTCGTAAAGATTTGGCTGCCAATGAGCAGACACAGGCCGACATAATAAAAAAAGACATACCTTTTTCGGAGTTTGTTCAGTACTTAGGTACACCAGAGGCTCCTGGTCGAATTCAAGATTTAGAAAATTTGCTCGAAGAAAATCCTATAAAAATTATAGGGGTTTCTGGAAAAGCACTTATTGATCAAAAAAATAATGTAGATGTGGTAACTAAACAGGTTGTCGAGATACGGCGAGAGTTGCATTCAAAGAGAAATGAAGTTTCATTTAGAGACCTATATGAAGCTGTAATCAAACTTCAAGAAACCTCCCCTGATAGATGTCCAGCCTGTAATACCCTATTGCAAGGTGACTCTTCAGTTTCCAGAAATCCTTTTGAAAAAGCAGAAGATGGGCTTAAAAGCTTGGAACATCTCTCTCAATTGGAAGTTAAGCGCGATGAAAAAGAGCGTACCCTGAATGAATTTTCTAAACAGCTCTTTTCTACGATTCAGTCAATTCTGACATATACTAAAGAAAGAGAAATTCATTCTGAAGTTGTAGATCGAATTACAGCCTCTATCCCTAGTCGCATTGATCAACTTAATGCTCGTTGGTGGGATGTTCTTCTTGAGCCTTATAAGCGTGATGAGGAATCTGACATCATTATTTTTTGGAATTTTATAGAAAATATATCAAAGGAGATCGAAAAGTCTGATAGTGAGATTCTGGTTGCAAATAGTCAACGCGAACAGCATAAGCAAGAACTTTTAAAATTGAGAGCATTGCGGGAGAAAGTGGTCGAATTGAAAACTAGTCGAAAACAGGCTGAAGAGCGTATTTTAAAAGCTACAGAAGCCGTAGAGCAGTTTGATAAGCAGAATATGGTGCTTATTGATGCTGTCGAAAGTGAAAAACATATAATTATGCTGAATCACCGAATTTGTTCGTCATACCAAAAACTTGTAACTCTTCTTGCGGAGTATAGAGAATGCCTCCCGTCTAGACTTTTGGCGGATATAGGGGAGACAACCAAACTGTTGTATAACGGATTTAACCGAACAGATCCGCCAGGTGATTTGATTGCTGATCTAAGGTTGCCATTGTCCAGTGGTCAAAAAATTCAGGTCTCATACAGTAGTGACCCGAAAAAATACTTTGATGCCCTTCATGTCATGAGTGAAGGTCATGTGAGATGTCTTGGTCTTGCTATTTTGCTGGCGAAGAATAGTGATTTAAAATGCCCATTACTATTGTTTGACGATCCGGTGAATGCTATTGACGATGACCATCGAATGGGGATTCGTAAGACCTTGTTTGAGGATGAACATTTTTCAGATACACAAATTATCCTCACTTGTCATGGCGAGGATTTTTACAAAGACATTCAAAATCTCCTTGGAAGAGAGAAAGTTAAAAAAAGTCTTTTCTATAGTTTTTTGCCCCATGATGGTGACAATCAAATAAAGGTAGACTCATCACCAACTCCGAAAAATTATGTGGTTTCCGCAAAAAACCATCTAGAAAAAGGGGATATTCGCTATGCTTTAGCCGATTCTCGTCGCGCATTGGAAATGTTGGGGAATCGTATATGGAGCTTTTTAAATAACAAAGATAAAGGTGCTCTCAGCATAACTATGAGAAGTCCAAACTCAAAGCCTGAATTGAAAAATCTTGTTCAACAGCTAAGAAAAAAGCTAAATGACAATGCTTTCACGCACACCAAAAAAGCTGATTTAATTGAGGGGCTTGACTTGTTGCTCGGCGTGAATGATGACTCCAGAGAGTGGATTTATTTAAATAAGGGCACTCACGAAGAGGAAGATCGGTCTGAATTCGATCGTTCTATTGTTCAGGTCATAGTTGAGTCATTGGTGTATCTAGACTCTACCATCAGTAGGAAATCGTAATTGATAGGACTTACGCATTGACGGCTTGAATTAAGGATGTTACTTGACACCGATGATA
>CAZYTB010000175.1:0-4122 GCA_964650375.1 uncultured Campylobacterales bacterium
ATAAAGACTATATTATCAGCGCTTTATAATATAAAAAAGTTAAATTTACAAATCCAAAAGCAACAATATTTGATTGAAAATGCAAAGATAGACATAATGAGAAAAAAAGAGCAATATGAAAATGGCTTTTTAGATAGCAGTTATCTAAATCAGGCAATTCTCTCAAAAAGTTCTCTTGATCGAGCTCTTATGGATATGCAATCAAGCAAATTTGAGATGTTGAAGACTTTAAAAGCTTATAGTGATTTAGAGTATGAAAATATCAAATTACCAAAATTTTCACTCATAAATGAATCTGAATTTTTAAATAAGTCATTAATAATTGAGCAAAAAAACAGTGAAATTGTAAAAAATGAGTATTTAAAGAAGATGACAATATCAAGCTATTTGCCAACTATTTCTTTGAATGCAGGGTATTATAATGTTCATGATTTTGGGAAAAAAAATTATACAACTTATGGATTAAATTTTACTATGCCTATAGTTGATTTTAATAGAGGCAGAAGTATAGAAATACAAAGATTGGAATATTTAAAATCAAAACTGGTATTTGAAGATATAAAAAGATCAGAAAAACAAAACTATGATTTGACTATAAATAAAATTAATATTTTAGAAAAAAAAATCGCTTTGGCAAAAGAAGATTTAAAATTATATGACTCACTTTTAAAATCTACAAATGATTTGTTTAAAGCAGGTGAAAAAACAAAATATGATGTTGATACACTCTCAAATTCTAAAAAAACTATGTCTATAGACGCTAAAATTTTTAAGACAGACATACAGCTTTCTTTACTTGACTTATATGCAAAGATGAATGGTGAAATTTAGCCAATATATGAACGATTGGCTCTATGGCGAGAGTGGATATTATAGAAATCATAAAGATATAGGCAAAAAAGGGGATTTTTATACTGCTGTTAGTACTAGTGTGTTTTTTGGTGGAAGTATTGCCAAAAGATTGATAGATACTATAGAGAGCGGATTTCTAAGCGAAAACTGTTTTTTAGTTGAAATAGGGGCTCATAAAGGCTACTTGTTAGCAGATATGATCCAGTTTATTTATACGATAAAGCCAGAACTTCTGGAAACTCTCACATTTGTTATAGTCGAGCCATTTAGTGAAAATAAAAAAGTTCAGTTAAAATATTTTCAAGACTCTTTTGGCAGCAAAATAAAACTCCAACATGTAGAGGATTTAAAATCTTTTACATGTGAAGAAGCTTTTTTTGTGGCAAATGAAATATTTGATGCATTTCCTTGCGAGGTCGTGAAAGATAGTAAGATGCTGGTTTTGGAGAAAAACGAATTAAAATTTATTGAAATGGATGAAAGAACAAAGGAATTATCCGAAAGATATAATATAAAAAAAGGTGAAATTGCTACTGATTATGAAGAATTTGCCAAAGAGATGTCTAAAGCAACTCATAGATATGAATTTGTAACTTTTGACTATGGAGACAGATTTGCAAGGGAAGATTTTTCTCTAAGGGTATATACTGAACACATCGTTTACCCTTTTTTTTCATTGAGCGATTTTGCAAAAGATGACAAAAGTGATAAAAATTTTAAAGACCTTTTTAAGATAAGTGATATTACCTATGATGTAAATTTTGACTATTTGATAAAAGCATATGAAAAAAGTGGTGCAAAGTTGGAATTATTTACTTCTCAATTTTCTGCCTTGATTAATTTCGGGTTAAGTGAGCTTTTGGAAATTTTACACAAAAATAGTGATGAAAAAAGCTATAAGCAAGAGATAAATAAGGTGAAAACTCTAATAGACCCGGCTTTTATGGGTGAGCGTTTTAAGATGGTGTGCTTTAGAAAAGAAAATTAAAAAAAAAGTTCTTTTGCCTTTGTATGTGAAGTTTCTATGTGAGCCAAGGCTATAGCAAAACCCCCATCATGTGTTATGGATAAATCTAAATCTACGATTTTAAATTCATCAATTAAATTTTTAGATAATTTGAAGTAAGGTTTATTTTTCTCATCTTTAAAGATTTTTATATCAAAAAAGCCGCATTTTTCACTTATCCCTAGACCTAATGCTTTTGAAATTGCTTCTTTTGCAGCCCAAAAACCAGCAATACTCTCAAGTGATTTTACTAATTTTATTTCATCATCATCCAGAAATTTTTTAAGCGCTTTGTCCCCAAAACGCCCATTAAATTTTTTAATTCTATCTATTTTGATTAAGTCAATGCCTATCATTTCATTGAACAACAAAATCAGTAAAGAAAATATTTTTTATTTGACCATCTGCTAGGACATTATTAATTTTTTGTACTATTTCATCTTTTAATCTACTTTTTCCTTTCATAGTACTTACTTCTTCAAAAGTTTTTGAAGAAAGAACTCTTATGACAATATCTCTTATTAGAGGTTTTTTCTTGTCCAATTCAGCTGAAAGCTCAGGTTTATCCATCTCTAAATCAATTGTTGTTTTAAGAAATCTACTACCATTTTCACTTAATAAATTTACGATAAAAGAACTCATAGGATACATAGGCCCTACAGTTAGGTAGTCTGTTGATCTTTTCACTCTTTTTTTGACAGACATATTTTTTGTTTGCGTAGTTGTTGCATCTACTGCAGCTTGATTATTGCCACTAAGTAAAAAATAAGTAACTAAACCACCGCCAACCAGGAGTAAAACAAGAAGTATTATCACAATGATAAGAACCATACTTCCACCAGATTTTTTTTCTACTACTTCTTCTTCGTTTTTTTCTTCTGCCATTATGTTTCCTTTATAGATCTTGAGTATATATCGTACAAAATCAAGAAAATTTTATCTAAATCTTTATAAATATATGTTTATAGGTGCTCAGGTACTTTTACATCCATTCTATTAATTTTGGAACCTCGTCTATGGCATAGCATTTCATACCGTTAATTTCCTCTAAAGGAAGTGTCGGAACAATAGCTTTTTTAAAGTGTTGTGATTTTGCTTCTTTTAGCCTTATATCAAGACTGTAAACATCCCTAATGTCACCAATTAGACTGACTTCACCCAAAAATATAGTATCTTTAGAGATCGGCCTATCTCTAAAGCTACTGATGATTGCAGCAATGATTGCCAAATCTGCAGCTGTTTCGCTGATTTTAATTCCTCCGGCTATATTTATAAATACATCATATTGATTAAACGGAAGATCCAGTTTTCGCTCAAGTAGGGCTAAAAGCATGGTGAGCCTATTTAACTCATATCCAGTTGCACTTCTTTTTGGATTTGGATATCCGCTTTCACTCACTAATGCTTGTACTTCTAAAACAATTGGACGGGAACCTTCCATGACTACAGTTGTAGCTGATCCAGATTGGGCTTTCCCTCTAGTAAAGAACTTTTTGGATACATCTTTTGCACTTACTAAACCTTTTTTAGTCATTTCAAAGATTCCAACTTCACTGGTTGCTCCAAAGCGATTTTTAAAACCTCGAAGAAGCCTTAATTCCCTCGAAGAATCACCTTCGAAATACAAAACAGTATCTACCATATGCTCTAATACTCTAGGACCTGCGATTGAGCCTTCTTTTGTTATATGACCTATTATAACAATAGCAATATTGTTTTCTTTTGCATGTCTCATTAAGTCGAAAGTAATTTCTCGTACTTGAGAAACACTTCCTGGAGACGCTGTTAATTTATCACTATAAATTGTTTGAATGGAGTCAATTATGAGCAAATCAAAATTTTGCTTTGCTAATTCAGCAAAAATTATATCTAGTCTTATTTCTGATAGTAAATATAAATTGTCGCTATTACTTTCTAATCTATCAGATCTTAATTTGATTTGACTAGTTGATTCTTCTGCGCTCACATAAAGAACTTTTCTATTATTTTGTGCTAAATTTCCAGCTATCTTTAGAAGCAGGGTGGATTTTCCAACACCGGGACTTCCTCCTACTAAAATCAAACTCCCATTTACGATACCACCACCCAAAACAAGATCCAATTCTTTGTCTCCAGAGGAGAATCTCTCTACTTTTTCGTGTTCAATTTGGGTTATAGGCATTGCGCCAGTATAATCACTTTTGGTTGAATTTATCTCTTTAAGTGCTTCGATTTGTTTAGAGTTTAGTTCGAGAAACTGATCCCAAGCTCCACAATTAGGACAT
>CAZYTB010000176.1:0-4089 GCA_964650375.1 uncultured Campylobacterales bacterium
ACTGGTTAACAAAGTTATGCAGTTCCACGCGCCGTCCCTTGCCAAATCCACCTTTTTTCAGGCAACGATGAATCGTAAATTGTACGGACAATGTTGCGGGTTGAGGCGAGGGCTGCAAAATATAGGTGAGAAATTCGGCATTGGTGGCATCCGGTTTGCTGGATGCGCTTCCGGTATTGATGAATTGATGCAGCCAGGCCAGACTGGTATCTGTTGAATTATGATTTACCACATCGGGAGCAGAATGAAATGTTAGACATGCTGCCACCACATGTTTGCAGTTGTAGCCAACCGGGCAGCTGCATTCACCTTCGATGTTTATTCCACCATGATCAAGTCCATCAATGCTGATTTCCTGCGTGTAAACCTTATTGCTACCCCCTTCGACTGATGCATATAAAACGACGAGATCGTCATCTATCTTGTCGATGCGCAGATCTTTTAACATGCCTTGCTGAAAGTAGCCCCAGCCACGGCTGTAGGTACCCGGGTCTGTTTCGTTTTTGATATCTGTGCGGGTGAGTCTGCTTGTGTAAATGGACATGAGTTTTTGGTATGAATCAATGTAAGAGCGTAAAGCTTTGCACTGTAAAATGGCAGGGAATTGTTATCTCTGTTGTTGGCTGAGGCTCAGGCCATAGGGCCCCAAATCCGCAGTAAACGGTGAATGCACCAGTTCTTTGAGTGCGCCACTTTGTGCGTTGATGCGATAAGCGCTGATGTTGCCCGCACCATTATTGGCGACGTAAACGTACCGTGTTTTGTCATCCACCACCACGGCGTAAGGGAACCAGTCGGCACTGAAAGGCGAGCCTTTCACAGTAGTCAGCCTGCCGCTGGTGCTGTCCAGTGTGTAGGCGGAGACATCGTGTGTTCCCCAGTTGGCGGCGTAGACGAAGTGCTCGGTGGGGTCTACTGTTACCGAATAGGGTTGGGCTCCGGCCTGGAAGGGTGAGCCTGGTACGGGTGACAGCTGGCCGTTATCCGGGTCGATGCGAAAGACTGATATTGTGGTGGAGCCATAATTGGCGACAAAGGCAAAGTGACCGCTGGGCGATACCTTGATGTAAATGGGACGGTCATCGGTGGCCACTGGTGTACCTGTGGGTTTGAGGGCACCGGTTTTGCGATCGACGCGATAGGCGCTGACGCTGGCAGCATCGAAATTGGTGACGTAGGCAAAACGGCCATCCGGCGTCAGGGTGACATCAATGGGATGCTGGCCGGTAGGGGCCGTAAAACCTGTGTCACGTATAGCCCCGGTGCTGGCATCGACGTGAAACACCGCCACGTTGTTATCGTCTTCATGGGTGACGTAGGCGAAGTGACCGTTCGGGCTCAAATGTACCGAGTCGGGATACTTGCCCGCCGCAAAGGGGGAGCCGGGCACGGGGCGCAGACTGCCATCGCTGGCAGACACTTCAAATACCGAAACACTGTCAGACCCCTGATTGGCGACGTAGACAAAGCGGCCATCGGGCAGGCTGTCCACCGATACGGGATAGCGTCCGGTTTTATACGGCGAGCCGGGTACCTCGTGCAGTTCACCGTTGCGCAGGTTTAGCTTGTACACGGAAAGATCATGTGCCGCCTGATTGGCAGAGAATAACAGTCGGGTATTGGCATCGAGGGACGTGTCGGCGTGACTGACACCACTTGTCCACAACAGACTCAGCAGCAATCCACTCGCGAAAATTCGCGTTCGTGGGTGGTTTTGTCCGGACTGAAAAAAACGATTAAAGAAACCAGGGCATGAGTGGCTGTGGACGCGCTGTTCGTTCATGGTGTTTTCTCCTGAACTTTTATCGAATACTGTGGATGTTTTGCGGATTCAGTTTATCACAGTCGGGTGGCAGGTTTTCGCAGAATGGATATCAGCAGACTGATTATTGTTATTGCGCCCCGTTTTCAGTTTGCGCAGATTTTTTCGGAGGGGTTAGCCCGGGTGGTTGACAATGATCGCTCCGGTTATATTGATCAGACCGGACGTGTGGTGATCACACCGCAGTTCCACAAAGCATACAAATTCAGTGACGGCCTGGCCCGGGTATGTGCGCCACCCCGGGACCCGTCATTCCTGTTCTGGCTACTCCGCCTGATCGGATGGGATGATCACAACGCTTATCCCTGCGGTTACATTGACCGAACCGGAAAACAGGTTATCGATTACTTGTATCTGCCCTCTCATGGATTTGAAAATGGTTATGCGCAAGTGACCACCCTGGACGGTCGGGAAGGTTATATCGATCATGCCGGAAAATTTTATTCGACCCGGCCGGGGGAGTGAGGCATGAAAATTTCAGAATAAGGAGCAGTCCTGTAGATGTTTATGTTTAACAAAGAGTCTTGTGTGAAAATGTCAAACTTTTTGGTGAACGGGTATACGATGTTGTCATTTCTATATGGGAATCGATAATCCAGCGCAGTTCAGTAAGTACATTTTTCATTTTGGTGAAAACTGGAAGAGAGCCTGACTCGATGGGTAAATCTGAAAAAATAAAACAGGGAAGATTTGACATGAATGATAGTATTGCTAATTTTGGTTACATGTTTATTAAGCACTGTAACAGCGGTGTATGATTATATTCTATATTTTGAATTATTCTAAGTCTACTTTGTTATATTTAACTTGTTGAAATCTATAAATAAACTATACTTTCCGAATATGAATACGGGAAACATTAAAATCGCAAAAGGAGGTGTTCCCGCAACCGGGCCTCCGACAACAAAACTCAACTAAAAGGAGTCACCATGACCAACCTCTTACAGAGGGTATGGTCGATGACATGGGATCGTTTATAAGCCACTATTCACGTCTGTTTCAAGTCCACAAAAGAAATGTCAGCGAGCGTGCATCCCAGTACCTTAAAGGCCTGTTGCAATCCCGTCAAAGGAATATGGAAAAAATGGCTGAAGTTGTTCCGGATACAGACGAACAATCCCCCCAGCAGTTTTTGTCTGACTCACCTTGGGACCATCAGGCTGTCATGAACCACCAGGTGGCAGAAGATGTCAACGTGATACTGGGAGGAAAAGATAGTGCCTTATTGATTGATGAAAGCAGTATTGTCAAGAAAGGCAACCGCTCGGTAGGGGTTTCTCGCCAATGGTGCGGTCGATTGGGAAAAGTGGATGATTGCCAGGTGGGTGTATTTTCGGCATTGTCCAAAGGCAGTGATGTTTGTCTGATTGATTCAGAACTGTATTTACCAAAAAACTGGATTGAAAGTATAGAGCGATGTGATAAAGCGCGTGTGCCGACAGAAAAACGGGAGCTGATCAGCAAGCTGGATATTGCCTTAACGCTGGTAAAACGTGCAAGAAATAACAATCGGTAATTTGGTTGGGTAGATGCTGACAGTTTTTATGGATGTGACAATTATAAAGAACGACAACCCAATAATTTCTGTGGATACAAAAAAGAAATAACTTGTCGGAAACTTCAAAAATACGGGGGAAATATGGCGCAAAAAAGGAGATCCTGCAGAAGTTTTTGATCATGATTTCAAAAGCTATGGTGAAGGTGTTGCTATTCCATACGGAGCTTACGATACCCGAAAAAATGAAGGTTTTGTAAATGTTGGAACAACATCGGACACTTCAGAATTTGCTGTTAACAGTATTTGGCAGTGGTGGAGATGCTTTGGAAAAAAACATTATCCTGATGCATCCGAAGTATTAATATGTACAGATGGAGGAGGCAGTAATAGCAGTAGAAGTCGTGCATGGAAGTTTTATTTGCAAGAACTCGCGAATAAAACTGGACTATCCATCACAGTGTGTCATTGCCCACCAGGCACAAGCAAGTGGAATAAAATTAAACATAGAATGTTTTCTTTTATATCAATGAGCTGGAAAGGTAAACCACTTGAAAGCTACGAGGCGGTTATAAAGCTAATCTCTGGTACAAAAACAAGTAAAGGGCTAAAAATAAAAGCCAAATTAGATAAGTCGGAATATAAAAAAGGAAAAAATTTCTGATGATGAATTCAAAGAACTCAATCCAAAATCCCACAAAAATTTCCCCGCTTGGAACTATAAAATAACACCTTTTGAATAAGTTATATTGTTCAAGTTACTTTCTGGAAA
>CAZYTB010000177.1:0-3964 GCA_964650375.1 uncultured Campylobacterales bacterium
ACCCCAAAAGCCCTGGTAGGATGTGGTGAGGTACGAACCGCATCAATTAATGAATCGGCATCGGGAATGCGATCGGTGGCGGATTGGTCCGCGTGAAGCAACAGGCGTTTCACCCAATCGGGCGGGCTCCCATCCACTTCCATCGGACGACACCGCTTGCACGGGCGGAACCCATCAGCCAACGCGGTGTTCACCGAAAACGCATACGCCACATTCTCGCGATTGGGCATCCGCGCCGAACACGAAGGCCGACAAAAAATCCCCGTCGTCTTGACGCACACCCAAAACACGCCGTCGTACGAGGCATCGCGGGCCTCATGGGCGCGTGCCATTTCCGTCTCGTTTGGTCGCTTGGTATTCATAAGATTGATGTACACCCTAACGATGCACGCGACCACCGCAGTTTGAACATCGTTATCGCAAACCCGATGGGCCCCGTGTCAGTTGTTGCAGGGCGTGGACGCTGCCTGACCATCCGATGACCGACAACAGCACCCGCACGCGCATCGGCAGGTTTCGGGTGCAAGCCACGGAGCCACCGTGTTGCGATTCCAGCCGTAGGTCAAAATCCCCGCGTGCATTCCACCGTGACCGGTGAGGATCATGTCCGGTGTCCACTTGTGCTGCTCGAAGTGTTCGGCCAACGCGGGGTCATCGAGAACAAGCGGCAGGACGAACCCGTCCTTGCCAGCGGCTGACTCGTATTGACGATCCATGGTTCCGAATACGCTCGTCCCGATGCCAAGCATCAACCAATCGTTGGTGGCGTGCAGGTTGACGAGTTTTCCGTCCGTGTGACGCAGGGTTTTGCTGAGGTTGTAGTTTTGGCTGATCGCCGCCTGACAGAGCACGACGTTGCGCAGGCGCACGTCGGCAGGCAATGCCTCGGCGACCATGATCGCCATCGCCCCACCGCCCGAGTAGCCGACAAGGTCGATCGGTGCTTGCGGCTGCTTGATTCGATACTCCGCAATCTGGCCTGCAATCCCCTCTGCCGCAACGAGGTTGCTTTCGTACGACATCAGATTGGCCAGCAAACCGAACGGGCGTCCGTATTCGTGCGTCTGGATTTTCGACATCACCCCCGCATCACGAAACGCCCGGCGTGCCTCTGTCAAAGCAAGCGGACCACCCTCGACACCTGGAAACATCCAGATCAACCCCGCACGCTGCTCGGCTTGCAGATCGCGCTTGGAGGAACTGCATCCAACCAAAGATGCCGCAAACAACGTCGCCATCGCGAAGAGTGTCACGGTTTGGCATTTTTTAATTGAACGATTTCTCATTGTATTTCCGAGGCGAGAGTCAAGAACGACAGAGCGCCACGGTGGCAAAGTCAGCCAAAACCTATTCGTAGCGAAGGGCTTCGACCGGATCGAGACTCGAAGCCCGGTATGCGGGATAGAGTCCCGCAACGATACCGGTAGAGAGCGCCATTCCCAACGCCCAGATGATGCTCGTGCCCGTTGTATAAGTTTTGAGTACCTGCGTCATGTTTTCGAGGATACCGGTGAGTCCGTGTCCGAGCAGTACGCCCAATGCACCGCCGAAGACGCTGATCGCGCCGGCTTCCAACAGGAACTGGATGAGAATGTCGGACCGTTTTGCACCGACGGCCATCCTGACGCCAATTTCGCGGGTGCGTTCCGTCACCGAAACAAGCATGATGTTGGTGATCCCAATACCACCGACGACCAGCGAGATCCCGGCGATGCTAAAGAGCACAAGCTGCATGATTTGCACGAAACCGCCGACCTGCTCGGTGACTTGTTTCTTTGTAAAAACCTGAAAATCGTCGGGGTCGCCGGCGCGAACGCTATGCTCAACGCGCATCGTTCGTTTGACTTCCTGCACGACACTGTCGAGTTCGTCACTGCGCTCGGCTTGCACCGTGATAAATTGAACGTACTTGGTTCCGAAGAGGCGCGACAGACCGGTCGAGAGCGGAACCATCACCTGGGTGTCCACTTCGCGCATCCCAAGGAAGCCCTTTTTTTCCATCACCCCTGCCACGGTGAACCCAAGCCCCCCGATTCGCACACGGGTCCCAACCGCAACCGTCTCCCCAAACAACTTGCGGGCGACCTTATGCCCCAACACGCAGACCTTTCGACCACTGGTCACATCCTGTTTTGTGAGCGATCGCCCGCGAACAACTTCGTAGTTGTTGATCTTCGTGTACTTCTCGTTCGTCGCCAGCAGTTGGATGCTGAGGTTCTTTTCAAAGTATTTGATTTGTGCGGTGATGAGCGATTCGGGCGACGTGTTCTTAACCGAATCCAGTTCGAGCAAAGCCTCCGCGTCGGGGCGGGTGAGAGACATGCGCAACGCGCCGCGGCTTCCCCGCCCACCGGTGCTGCCGTTCATGACGATGACTTGATCGGCGCCAAGGGTCTTGAATCTTTCGATCGTCTCGCGCGTGGACCCCTCGAGGATCGACATCGCCGACACCACCGCCGCAACGCCAAAGATAACGCCCAGGCACGCCAGCACCGAGCGCATGAGGTTTGCCTGCAAGCTACGGGCGGCCATGATGCAAATGCGAAATAGGAACATGGGGTTTGTTTCCAGCGCTTCGGGCGAACCAGTCGAGCCGCTCGGAGCCCTTTCAAATTATGTGGGGCTCGCTACCGGTTGCGGAGCAATGTATGCCTCTGCTTGAAGCGCGGACCTTCTTTGTTCGTCGAGGATTTCGTCGGTGACGATTTTTCCATCACGCATCCGAATCATTCGTTTTGCTTGGGCGGCGACGTCCATTTCATGCGTCACAATGATCACCGTCGTACCGGCTGCGTGCAGCTTGTGAAAAATCGCCATGATCTGCTCGCCCGTATGCGAGTCGAGGTTTCCGGTTGGCTCATCGGCGAGGATCAACTTGGGGTCATTCACAATGGCACGCGCAATCGCAACGCGCTGCCTTTCACCACCGGACAATTCACTTGGTTTGTGCGACGCTCGATTCGCCAAGCCGACTCTTTCCAGGGCAGCCATCGATGCCTTTCTTGTGCTGGATTTGCGGCCATAGATCAGAGGGACCGCCACGTTATCAACCGCCGACGTTCGGTTGATCAAGTTGAACGTTTGAAACACGAAACCAATCTGGCGGTTTCGCACGACAGCCAACTGGCGATCGTTCATCTTGCTGACGGCAGCGCCATCGAGAAGGTATTCGCCCGACGTTGGACGATCGAGGCATCCGATGATGTGCATCATGGTGCTTTTTCCGCTGCCCGATGCACCTGTGAGCGACACGAACTCGCCCGCGCCGATGTCGAGATCAACACCGTCGAGCGCTCGCACCACGGAGCTGCCCATCTTGTAGAGTTTTTGAAGTCGTCGAAGGTGAATCATGCGTGCCTGGACCTGCTGCCGAATATCAAGCCATCATCTTCTGGAATCCACAAGTTAATTCGGTGCGTCCGGGACGCGCCCTACTACTCATCCTCATCATCATCTTCACCGAAGCGCCTTGGCAGCTTGGTGTAGACTTCGATATTTTCTTCGACGCCTTCGCCTTCCAGCAACTCGGCATACAAACCGTTGTCGAGGCCAAACCGACATTTCACAAAACGCGGTTTGTGCTCCTGGCTTTGCGGATCAAGCTCGCGCACATAGACGCCGAGTTCGCTGTTGGGTCCACGGTGAATCGCATCGTGTGGCACCAATATCGCGTCGCTCACAGCGTCCGCAGTGAATTCTACGTCGGCTTGCATTCCGGGGACCAGTGCGAGCATCTTTCGATTCTTGCTGGTCACGCGAATATGAACGATGTACGTCACGATGTTTTGCGCTTTGCGCGGTTCCGGATCGATCCGTTCGATGATTCCGGTGAATTCTTCCTCGCGAAACGAATCGACGAACACCTTGACCGGTGTACCCTCAACACCGAGTTCCTGCATGATCCCGGTCGTGCTGACCAAGGGAACCACACCGTCAGCCGCCAATTCGTCTGCAAGCTCCTGCC
>CAZYTB010000178.1:0-3939 GCA_964650375.1 uncultured Campylobacterales bacterium
GGCATGACAGAGACGACCTCTACATGTTGGCTTAAGGCTTGCGGAAGTGTCCCTGCCACATCAGATAATCCTCCGCTTTTTGCATAAGGAAAGATTTCACTTGCTGCAAATAAAATTTTCATTTTTAACCTTTAGAGTTAAGAAGACTTGCGCATTCTTGCGGAGAGACAGGATTTATAGCCATATTTGTTGATAATTCAAATCCTCCAAGCCTGTATATACGAGGAATTATACGCAGGTTGAAGCGAAAATTTTTGTGAATATATGGCATATAGTCTTCATTTTCAAAGTTTATATTTAAAGGGGCTAACCTAAAATACAGGTTATAATCAAATTCTCCTAATTGCCTATGTAGTTTTTCAAAAACATTTTGAATGATCAATGATAAATCTATAATATCATCATGGTTGCATTCATCTAAATTGCTAATATTTCTCCTTGGAGCTATCATAACTTCAAAAGGAAAACTACTTGCAAATGGACAAAATGCAATAAAATCACCAAATTCTGCCACAACTCGTTTTTCCTTGGAATATTTTTCATTTTCCAAAATATCTTGGAGTTTACCTCTACCATGTTGGCGATAGTATTCCATATTTCGCTCTAAGAAATTTAATTCAATCCTTGGCATAACAGGAAGTGCTAAAAGTTGAGTGTGAGGATGTTCTTGTGTAGCACCACTATTTACCCCATAATTTTTAAATACATTTAAATGAATTAGTCTCATATCCTTTCTTAAATCAACAATGCGGTGCACAATGGTGCGAAGCCAATTTTCTATGGCATCACTGTCTAAATCTACTATATCCTTATCATGCACAGGAGTATCGACTAGTACTTCATGGGCACCAAACCCTGGTATGCTTTCAAACAAACCTTGCCTTTTGGAGTGGTCCTCTAGTTCTATCTGTACTGCTTTAAAAAGATTAGGCACAACCCTTGTTTGCCATTTTGATAAATTTGGTTCATTGTCTCTTAATGCGTAAATTTCTGGAGGAGTCATTGACTCATGCCCATCACAAAAAGGGCAAGTTTTACTTGATGTTATTTTTTCTTTTCCATTTTTATAGAAATCAGGTCTATGCAACCTTTCTGGTGCTATCAGCACATATTGATCGTGTAATAAATCAAGTCTTATTTCAGACATCATAAATTCCTAATGTTAGATATAAATCCAGTTTTGAATTAAAAGGTATAAAAAGTATAAATGAAATCTGTTGTGCAACCATATCAAATCCTCGTTCACTTTGAGATACTGTGTTTAAGATAAAAGCATGCAAATCTAACTCTTGATTTGCCGTAATATTTAATCTTTTCCTTGTAAATGTATCCATAATATCCAAAGATTTTATTTCCTTTAAGTTTAGCCCATCTTCTATAAGTTTATCATTAAAAGTTACCGTGTGAGGATGAGCAAAATGAAGATTAAACTCAACTCCATAATAGAGTTTATCTTTATACTCAGTCTCACATGTAAATCTCAAACTTATTTCTTTATCTTTAAATTTATACTCTTTTTTTACTTTTGTCGGATATGCAGAATCAAGATAAATCCCACCTTCTCTAAAAAAAGTGTTTGTTTTTGAATCCAGTTCATAAGGTTGATTTGCAAAATCGCCAATTTCTCTAAAATTCGCTTCTCTAAAATTTTCCAATTCAAAAGTTTCATTTGAAAAATGATCTATAAAAGAGTATTTCAAGTGCCAGTCAAAAATTAGATTTTGTTTTAATTTTTCATTTAAATCCTGGGAGCCATTGTGGATAGTAGCAATCTCATCCCTGCCTTGTTCCCCAATCTCCATCTGCTTTGGATGAAGTATCTTTTCGTGATAAGCCTCCTTTCGACGAGTTAGGCTGTTTTGCCAGTTAAATAAAACATCAAGTGAGCCAAATTCAACCATTTGAGCCCCATTTTTACACGAAATTATAGTTGATAAAGAACTACTGAGAACTTTTAATTCTTCATATCCGTCCATATCTAAATCACTAATTTCATAAGAAATTTCTTTTTTTGCAAACTCTTTTTCTAACGATAGTAGATAGCTATATGCATTGTCTCTTAAATTTGGAAGGTATAATCCTCCAAAAATACCGTGCCAAAAAACATCATTTGTTTGAAGTTTATATAGATATTCCTTTGCATTTTTGTTTAGTTTATCTTGTATTAAACTAAGCCCGAGCATTCTTTTGTGCAAATGGTTACTCTCTTCATACTTAACAAAAAAATTCTTCCAAATTCCACCTTTTATAAAACATACGCCCAAGTTATCAAAATATTCTTGTCCAACACTTTGTTTTAGAGCTTCAAGACCCAAATTTTGCTCACTCCTGAGACTCCACTCTCCCATCTCAAAATATGATGTATTATTTAAGTATGCGATTCCTCGGCTTCTATTTTTTTCTAAAAATTCTCCATAATGCTCAGTTTTTATCCTCTTTTCGCTCAAAACTGCTTCGATAAAATCTTTCAGCCATCCTTTTTCATACACCCACTCATGTGTTTTAGGCCAAAGCCCAAATTTTTCGCCATCATCAAAGATAATAGCCGCAGAGTCTTTGTTTTTACTGTAATTTAATATGGCTTCTATTGAACGCTCCACGCTAAAAAAAGGAAGTGCATATCTTAATGCCTGTGAAATTGGAAAAAGGGAAAGCTTGTTTCCTCCATCTTCAGTTTCATAAAAACCATCCATCTTTGATTTATTAAAACCACCACTCAAAAAATGATAATCATCTACAAGGACAAAGTCAATTTTTGTTTTTTTAAGATCTGGTATCAAGGAAGATTCCCAAACCCTCTCTGTTAACCATAAGCCATTTGCTTTTTGGTTGAAATATTTTTTTATGTAAGAGCTTAGTTTATTTATTTGTGATATTCGATCACCCGAGGGGATGGAGCTAAGAACGGGCTCATAATATCCTGCACTTATCCATTCGATTGAGCCGGATTTTGTTAAAATTTGCATATTTTCAAATATATCATTATGTTTGACTCTTATCTGATTCAACAACCATCCACTACAATGGAGTGAAAATTTAAAATCCGGATAATTTGCCATTGTTTCAAAAAAAGGCCTATAGCAAATTTCAATAGCCTCATCAACGGCAATTCCCAAATTATCTATTGGTTGATGCATGTGGACGCCAAACAGTAAAGAAACATTATTCATATTTTTCTCCATATTTTATATAAACCAATTTTGGCTATAATCTGCAGTTAAATCAACATCAAGTTCACCAAAACCCGGGAGAGTTTGGATAATTGTATTGTTTTTGTAGAGTTCAAAACGAAACTTTACAAGTTTTGCTTTTATCGTTTTTTTATAAATTCTCATATCTAGCCACTTATCTATTGCAAAATCAATTGGTATATTTTTATCGTTTTTAGATTTATCAAAAAAAAGTTCATAATTAATGTCTAATGGATCAATGATGATGTTGATTTTATCGCTCTTTCGCAACTCTTTCATGTTAGTCACAAATGCAAAATAGATATAATCTTCATCTTGCCCGTAAAGAATTTTATTTATAGGACCTCTAGCTTTATCCATGGTCGAAAAAAGCTTGGTTTCATCAACAATTCCACATCCTACCCACTCGAAAAATGTGTCATTGACACCATTTATAATTGGAGATATATTAGACTGTGGAGGAAGCCAAAAGTTTTCAGAACTTTTATGTTTAGTGATTGGTTCAAACAGATCCGAAGGTGGTGAAATTTGCATTGACTCATAGATATTGATAAGATGAGTTCGAAATAACTCATCAAACTCATCACGAAACTCTGTGTAATGATCAGTGCCGTACCACCAAAACCAATCAGAACACTCTGCTGCCAAAAATTGTTCGCTTATCTTCTCTTTTGTGGGATTATTGAGTTTATCTTTGTGGTGTTCATAATCTCTCTTTGTTAAATAAATAAGATCCCAAGCTCTTGTT
>CAZYTB010000179.1:0-3898 GCA_964650375.1 uncultured Campylobacterales bacterium
TCCCACCTCCGACGACCCACCGATCATCGCGCCAGCACACCCAGTCTGGTAGGTCGGGTCATCGACCCGACATTGTTCGTCGGTTACACCGGAAATCTACGCGACATCCGGCATGTCGATTCGTACAGTTCCGCGAGCGCAAACGCAATCAGCGGTAGTCAATCACGCACCGGTCAGATGAATCTGTCGGGTCGATGACCCGACCTACACCTACTGAGTCAGATCAACGAGCAACGCGTCAGCCACCTCGGCTAGCTCCTTCGCCCTCCCAACAATCCGGATCGAATCAGCAGGTACACTAGCGTCATGATCGCGCTGATGGTTGCGGCGACGTAGGTCATGGCGGCGGCGTTTAGGACTCTGTCAACTGCTGGCCGCTCTTGGGGCGAGATGATGCCCAGATCCACGATGATTCGTTTCGCTCGATTGCTGGCGTTGAATTCCACCGGTAGGTTGACCAATTGGAACACCACGCCAATCGAAAACAAGATCACGCCGCCAATCATCAGGTTCTGTCCGAACCCTCGCCCGCCCATGTAGCTCATCATCATACCGACCATAAAAATCGTCATGGACATATTGGTGCCGACAGACGCAAGCGGAACGAGGCCATTGCGAATTCGCAGCGGGGCATATCCCTTTGAATCTTGCAGCGCGTGGCCAACTTCATGGGCTGCGATACCCACAGCCGCCAGCGTCCTTCCGGAATATACATCAGAACTAAGGCGCAGTGTTTTGCTTCGTGGGTCGTAATGATCAGACAGCCTTCCGGCGACCTGTTCGATGGTCACGTTGCTCATCCCGTTCGCATCGAGAATGCGCTGGGCAGTTTCAACACCGCTCATCCCGCTCGATGGTCGGTATTGCTTCGCGTAGGTAAATGCCGACTTCACCCGGTACTGCGCCCAAGCGGCTAGCAACATCACCGGACCAAGCAAGATGAAATACATCGGATCGAAAAACATCATTGGGTTCTCCCTGTTACACGCCAGCGCTACCGTCCGCGCCTCTCAAGAAACGGCACTTGAAGCATAGCACAGCCCGCACCGGAAGGCACGAAACCCGCACCACAATCAGCCGCATTTCGACAATGGGTTACAAAAGAAATGACACTTCATACACCGGCGTCCGACGCGCGTAGCCCCGAAGCGTATCAAGGCGTCGCGAATCAAAGCGTGCGCGTCAATACAACTGCGCTAAGTCCGTCTGATCCAACACCGTAAACCCCCTGTGGCAAAGCGCCTCTGCCGCTTGCTCCAACTGGTCGGCTTGCACGGCGAGGGCGGGCCGGCCATTCGGATGCGTCATCAACGCGTATGCATAAGCCACGTCCACTTCCGCACTAAGCAGGGCCACCCATGTATGCAGGAGCGCCTGCTTTCCCGCAGGCAACGCAACCACAAGAATGTCCGTTTGATTGACCGCAAAACCCGACTCGGTCAGCAAATCAAATGCCGCATCCGGATCATCCACAATCACCCGGACAATCGCACAATCGACCGAATTCACCACCGACAGCGCCAAGATATGAATCTCGGTCCCATCAAAAAGCCGCGTCACCCGCAGCAATTGCCCGATCCCGTTTTGCAGGAAAATCGACAATTGCCGAGCGGCAGGAAATCCGCTTGCATACTCAAGGCTGAAAGGTGCAGTGTCCATGCTGTGAGTTTAGTGCTCCGAATCTACGTTCCAAGAGAATTCCACACCGGCGACAAACCGGCCCTGCGCGTGCCAAAAACGCAGGGCCCAAACCTGCCAGGATGGCAGTCGCCGTCCATCACACTATCGGCCAACTTCGGCAACTACTTGATACAAAGAGACTTAAGATTAAATCACGCCCGGAAATCTCTGGCATCGAACTTGCCCCTTTGAAGGGCGGACCCGTGTGTCCATGTGAATGAAACCCAATTGCTGCCCGCAGCGCCCACCGCCACCTTATGGCCAAGGCGACTCGGCAGAGGAGGAAACAGAGATGTCAAAAATCATCGGAATCGATCTTGGAACCACCAACTCCGTCGTCGCAGTTATGGAAGGCGATCAACCCAAAGTCCTCACCAACGCCCAAGGCGCACGCACCACGCCGTCCGTCGTCGCCTTCACCGACAAGGGTGAACGATTGGTCGGGCAGGTCGCCCGTCACCAGCAAGTGACCAACCCCAAGAACACCATTTTTTCGATCAAGCGGTTCATGGGTCGGCGACACGACGAGGTTAGCCAAGAAGAAAAAATGGTCCCCTACGAAGTCACCGGCGAAGCCAACGAACTCGTCAAGGTCAAAATCCGCGACAAGTCGTACACCCCGCCCGAAATCAGCGCGATGATTCTTCAAGACCTCAAGAAGACCGCCGAGGATTACCTCGGCACAACCGTCGATCGAGCCGTCATCACCGTCCCTGCATACTTCAACGACTCGCAGCGCAAAGCCACAAAAGACGCGGGCGAGATTGCCGGCTTGAAGGTCGAGCGCATCATCAACGAACCGACAGCCGCTGCCCTTGCATACGGTCTCGACGGTGGAAAGAGCGGCCACATCGCGGTGTTCGACCTTGGCGGTGGTACGTTCGACATCTCCATCCTTGACATCGGCGACAACGTGTTTGAAGTGCTCGCCTCAAACGGTGACGGCCACCTCGGTGGCGACGACTACGACGAAGCGCTCATCGATTTTGTCGCAGAAGATTTCCGCAAGACCGAAGGCATCGACCTTCGCAAAGACGCGATGGCCCTCCAGCGCCTCAAAGAAGCGTGCGAGAAAGCCAAGTGCGAGCTTTCGACCACGATGGAAACCAGCGTCAATCTACCGTTCATCACTGCCGACCAATCCGGTCCGAAGCACTTGCAGATGAACATCACCCGAACCAAGTTCGAGCAACTGACGCACGCGCTCACCGAGCGCTGTCGTGGGCCGGTCATGGAATGCCTCAAGGGTTCCAAACTGTCCGCATCCGACATCGGCGAAATCGTCCTCGTTGGCGGCTCGACGCGAATACCATCCGTGCAAAAACTCGTCGCCGACATTTTTGGCAAAGAGCCAAACAAAAGCATCAACCCCGACGAGGTCGTGGGCGTGGGTGCGGCGATCCAAGGCTCGATCCTCTCGGGCGATAAGGACGACATCGTTCTTCTCGATGTCACGCCACTGACACTCGGCGTCGAAACGATGGGCGGTGTGCTGACCCCGATGATCGAATCCAACACCACCATCCCAACGTCCAAGAGCCAGGTCTACAGCACAGCCGCTGACAACCAAACCGAGGTCACCATCCATGTGTTGCAAGGCAACCGACCGATGGCCGCTGACAACCGCTCGATGGGCCAGTTCAATCTGTCCGGAGTCGCACCCGCCCCACGCGGGATGCCGCAAATCGAAGTCACGTTTGACATCGACGCCAACGGCATCATCTCCGTGTCGGCCAAGGACAAAGCCACGAACAAAGAGCAGTCGATCCGCATCGAAGGTTCGTCCGGCTTGACCGACGCAGAAATCGAAAAGATGAAAAACGAAGCCAAGGAACACGCAGCCGACGACATCAAGAAAAAGGAACTCATCGACGCCCGCAACCAAGCCGAGCACCTGGCGTTTGAAACCGAGAAGCAACTCAAAGAACACGGCGACAAAGTGTCCGCAGAAATCCGAGGCAAGGTAGAAAGCGCAGTCACAGCCCTAAGAGAAACAGCCAAGGGTGACGACGCCGACGCCATCAAGAAATCAACCGAAAACCTAATGCAAGAAGCCCAGGAAATCGGAAAAATCATCTACGAAGAAATGGCCAAACAACAAGCCGCCCAACAAGGACCAGAGGGAGCAGCCCCACAAGGCGAAGCACCCCAAGCCGACGAAGCAACCAAAAACGAAGACGTAATAGACGCCGAGTTTGAGGTTAAAGAGAGTAAGTAA
>CAZYTB010000180.1:0-3888 GCA_964650375.1 uncultured Campylobacterales bacterium
CATTGTCACCCCTCCTTTGGCCGTTCTCACGTGACGCTTCCTGGTCGGCGGCGCGCAGTAGCGCCTCCCACCAAGCGAGACCCCAGGGCCCCCAACGTTTCTGAAGCCGCGCGAAGCGCAAGGCCGTCTCGCGCACGCGTGCTTCGAGCAAGGAGGGCGGCGCATCGTCACAGCCTTCGGCCCCAATCACCGGCCGCGCGCGACCATGATGGGCGGCGATCAAGTGCAATACGAGTTCTTGCAGATCGGACGGCAACCCCTTGAACGCTTCGTCACGTTCCGCATGTGGCAGTGACCCGAACTCATGGCGGTAACCGCTGAGACGGGGCTGGATAAGCGGTCCTCTGGTCTTCGCATAAATGCCGTCTTGCTGGGCGTTGAAGGCTCTCTGCCAGCGCACAGCCTTCTTACCCTCGTCGTGCAGGCGCGCAGCGATAGCGAGGGCTTCTGCATAATCGCCGGGGAGATCGATCGCCTCGGCGATCTTGCGCGCTTGCTTTTCCGTATAGGAATGGTGTTCGTCCAACAATTGCGGTCGTAGGGACGCGGACCGGCTTTCTTCCGTCGTTTCCGTTTCGACAAGAAGGCGTTCGATATCTTCACCTTCCCCGGACAGTCTTGTCGCAAAGGCATATGTGATGCAAGCGGTAGAGTCCAAGGCATTATTTCCCGTAACAGTGCGGATACGAAAGCGAATATCTACCGGCCATTCGAGGCTATCGTCAGCGGTACGGATGTCTTCGCCATTCGCACCGTCATCGAGCAATCCATCCTTCAACCCCCTCAACCGCGCATCAACAACGAGCGTTGCCTCTGCAATCTCCTTTTCGAGATTCTCTTTGAGCTTCCTGTCACCGTCGCATTCGAGAAGATCCAGAAGGCGGTAGCTATTGCGCAGTTCACCGTCTGGTGCGAGCGCAAAGGCAACGATATCATCGACCCTAAGTTCTCTGGCCTTCCGTGACTTTCCGGCTCGCGCCACTATCCAGGCGACAACGCGCCAGGATTCAGTTTCGAGCTTCTCACTTAGATGCGGAGGAGCCGCTTCGAAGAAGTCTTCCACTTCTTTCTTCGTCGACTCGCCTCCTTCGGTGCGCACTGGCGTGAACTTGCGCCAGACAACAGTAGTCTGTGGCGCGTCATTCTCGACCCAGCCGCGCAACCAAGGTGCCACTTCCGGCCGGCCGGTGTGCTTTTCAAGCGATGTCATCGACCAGGAATCAATCAATGGACGGGTGAGCGCGGGGTAAATCGACAGCGGTGTCGTCGCTGCCTCAATTTTCCCCTGGATTTCCAAGTCCTTTTCCGCACGCCGCTTGAGCATCATCAGGGCGCCCGGACTCACGTCTATACCATTCTCGCCGTCAGAAAGATATCTAAAAGGTTCTTGTCGGCATTGCCATGCTTCCAGTCTTTTCTCGAACACCCCGACCAATTTCTGCTCATCTTCTTTCAGGTATTCCATTTTTTTCTTTTTATCCAGGCTCTCTTTTTCCTTCTTTGTGGGTACCGGTTCCTCGGCAATGGTTACCACTGGCGCCTCGCATTTCCCAAAGCGGTTGACGCGCCCCAGCCGCTGGACCATACGCTCCCAGGAAACGAGGTCACAGACCATGCGATCGGCGTCGAGATCGACGCCCACTTCGCCGGCGGAAGTGGCGATAAGAAAAGCAGGCTTGTCACAGGTTACATCGCCGCCCGAGAGAAATCCGAGCGACTTTAACCTTGCGTCGGTGTCGACTCTCTCCTTAATCCGACGCGACCCTACGAACAGCTCTGTTTCGATGTCGATCTTTGGACGGGCATTCTTCTTATCAGCCTTGGCCTTCGCCTTAATGGCCTCTTTCGTCTTCTCCGACGTCTCCCGGCTGTTGCAATAGATAATGATGCGAACTGCTTGCTTGCCTTGATCGGAAAGCGCCCATGCCTGATCGGCAAGCGCTTTTCCTAAATTTTCACCGTTTATTGATTTTATGGTCAACTGCTTGTTCGCGCCCAGACGAGCTTTGACGACATCATCGTCAAGATCCCCCTTCTCTTTCTCTAGGCGAAAGACCGTTCCCTTGCGTGCCCGCCCAGTTGCAGACAGAGAGAGAAGCTTGAATGGAGGCACGATTCTACGATCCGCCTTGTCGCGCGTTCCGAGTGACTCGGCTCCAGTTTCAATCGCCTCAAGCAGCCGCTCGAATGGTGGAACAAGATGCGATTCGTCGAGCATGACCAGCGTATCTGCTCCCAGCATTCCTGCATGATAAGGACGCATCTTGCGTGACACGCCATAGCCGGAAAACAGGAGGCGGGACCCGATCATATCGACAGTGCCGACAATAATGGCAGGCGCGGTCGGGTCTTCAAGCCATTCCCGTTTGTCCACATGCTGTCCGCGAAGCGTGCTCACCCGTAATTCCTCGTCGGCCGACCTTGCCTTGATCTCGTCGGCAACCGTCGTCGCTTGATCAACCACGGCTCGACGGTCCACCACATAGACCAAACGCCGCGGCAAGTTCGCGCCTGCTTTCAGCGCCAAGTACCAGATCGCCATGACCGAGGTCTTGCCAAGGCCGGTGGGAATATCGACGGTAGCCGGGAGCGCCCCTAAAGCAAAATATTCGGCATACAAGCGAGACTGCCACTTCAATGGTTTGAAGCCGGAAAGCCTTTCAAATTTGTTTTCAAAGTCCATTCTTTATCCTCGAAACCGCGCAACAGCGAAGCCTTCCGTCTAAAACGTCAAAGCTGATGACCCAAGGCCGGGTATAACCAGGGCCAAACACCAACGCGCAACACTTGAGCCAACCTGCCCGCCAATATCGAAGTCCCTATCTGGCCATTCCAGCAGTTCCTCATGTTCTTCGTGTTTCGGGGTTTTGAGGATCTGAGCAAGATCAGCTCAGCGCAACCCCACGGGCTACCGCAGTCCTCCGGCGGACAGGCGCGCTTGCCCTTGGTGCAGCGCTGGTAGTGCACGCACCCTACTCCTGGAAGATCTTCTCGATCTTGAGGCCATGTTCCCAACTGTCGCCGAAATCGCGGTCGTAGACGGGGGTCTCGCCCTCTCCGACAATTTTATCCAGTCGCAGGGTAACCTTGATCCGGTATACGCCTGCATTAATTCGTTTGTCAGCGCCATATTCTTACGTCGTGCATGCGGTTACCTTTTATCATCACGCCCCCATGTCGTGAGTCTCTACGTCAGGGTTAGTGCTCCGGCCTCTTATGCAGATACTCGACATCAGTACCTGCTTGCGCACGCCGATATCCACTTCCACGATGCTCTCGATATGCACCAGATGAAACATCTCCTCCACGGTCATAGAGCCGGTCGGCACGTTGGCAGTGAACCGCACCCGACCCCACGGGCTGGGATCGTTCTTCAGCCTCACGATACGCTCCTCCCGCCGTCGACTGCTATCCAGCAGATTGCCACCGCCTCATTTTCGGCTCATGGCACATGGGTGAGCTTGCCATCACGCCCGTACATGGCGACCACCCTGGTGGTGCTGAAAGCCGACGATCGGGGGCTCCTGGAGCGCGATTGGCGCCGGAACAGGAGCTGCGGGGTGGCGCAACCGACAGCAGGGTACAAGGCGATACCGGAGGGGACTTTGATGAATGATCGGCGTTGCATGGCAGCCTCGCGTGGGTTGCTCCTCAACCCTTTATATCACCGGCGGTGGCTCAGGGGTTGAGCCTGTGACGCAGGGTCCGCGGCTCGGGCGGTTTGCAAAACCGACGGGCGGCGCCCGATGATCGTATCTCGCGTCCTCGTCAGTGGCCGCCGGCGATCGCGGGCACCAGATCGCCGCAGATACAGAGGTGCAGAGGTGCAGAGATGCAGAGATGCAGATGGGATTCGTTCAGGGGAGGAGCCGCGAAGTGCCGTTCGCC
>CAZYTB010000181.1:0-3880 GCA_964650375.1 uncultured Campylobacterales bacterium
GAGTCTCTTATGAGCCTGGTTTCATACATGCCATCGCCTAATCTTTTTATGATGGAGTTGGGGTTAAGGGAGAGTTTTTTTAGCATGTAGTCACTACTTATAAAAGTGGAGTAATCCGTATAAAGAGGATTAGCTTCTATGAGATAGGGTGATGAGGGAGAGTGATTTGTTAAAAACAGACCGTATTTACCTTTTGGGAGGGTTATGGAGTTTATGTTTATGGTGTTGTCTATGTTTGTGTTTATGGAGGGTGAAGTTGATAGGGCATGCGAGGTGCTTGTCTTGTATAGTCCATTATTTACAGAGTGAAATTCGGTTGATATATTATTTAAATTAACTACATTACCGACAATATTGTTTTTTGCTTGTATGCCATAGTTTACAAGAGGAAGCTTGGAAGACTGCGTTGTTGTGAAAGTTCCTCTATATGCCGCTCTATCTTTATGATTGAAACAAATCCCAAAAAAACTAGAAGAACAATAGTTCTCGTTACGATACTGAACAGTAGTAGTTTTTATGGTTTTTACGAGTATTTTACCTAGATTGTTTGCATTGTTTGCATTTAGTACTATATCACCGTTAGCGGCTATGAGGGAGTAGCTGTTGTTTAGTGTTTTTATATCTATGTTTATATTTTTATCACTTAGTATCAGAGCGGGATTTGAAGATATGCTTACCACTTGGGTTTTTGTATTTGTAGTAACTATATCATAATCATTAGAGCTTCCTTTGGAGATGACTTTGGTTGAAGTAGTGGTGGAGTTTTTTAGCACAGGAGAAGTTGCTGTGTTGTTTAGAGTATCTGCTGCTATGTTTATATCTCCTTTTGCTTGCATAACTCCTTCGTTTGTTATGGTGTTTATCTTATCTTTGCTTTCGTTTGCTTGCATGTTTAAAGAGCCATCGGCATATATCATACCCTCTTTGGAGTTATAAAGAGTGTTTTTTACCAATAGATTTATATCTTTGTTGCTTCTTATCATCATATTGTTGTTTAGAGTGTTTGCGCGTGCAAAGAGATTGTTTTTAGAGTAGAGTGCCCCTTGGTTTGTTATATCGTTTGCTTGTATGTTTAGATTGTATCCTGCTATCAAGCCTTGGTTGTTTAGAGTGTTTGATGTCGTTATACTGCTTGTTTGAGATCCCTCAAGAGCACTTATCTCTCCTTGGTTGTTTAAGTTTGAAGAGTTTATTTGATAATTTCCAAAGGCATTTATGATGGCACTATTTTTTATGTTTATATCTTTGTCTGCTTTTAGATTTATAGTGTTTGCATATATCTTGTTTGAAACTATGATATTTGAAGAAGATGATATCCCGGCTTTATTGCCGGCTACTGTTTTATTTAGGGTTATATCTCCGTTTGCTTTTAAAGTCAAACTATCTTGGGCTAAAACTTCCGGTGGTAGATTGACTCCTACTCCTTTGTCGCTGCTAGTTAGAGTTATAGTATTTGCATAGACTCCGCCTAGAAGTGAAGAGTCTATGCTTACTCCACTTCCTGCGATAGGAGCGGAAGTTATCTCTGCTTGGTTGTTTATGGTGTTTGAGCCTGTTTTTATATCTAAGTTGTTTGCATAGAATTTTGCATTTACATGTAGGTCTTTGGAGTAGAGGGAGAGGGAGTCTATGTTGTTTGCATTAAAGCCTTCTCCTTCTATGTTTATATCTCCTTTTTTTACATTAAAGCCTTTAAAGGTGTTGTTTGTAAATAGGGGATTTCCTGTAGTAAGTGTGGCTTTGGGGGTATTTATAAATCCTCCACCGTTTATCGTTATGCCGTTTGGATTTGCTATGATGACTTCGGCACTTTTTCCGGCTACTTCGCTAAAACCTTTTAAGAGAGATTTGGAAGTTCCCGTTACTTCGTTTAGTATGACTTTTGCATTGGCTCCTTTTAGGTTCGGGTTGAATGAGATATAACCTGCGAGTTTGGTGTTTACCACTTTGTTTGAATTATTTAATATGACTCCTTGTTTTTCTACACTGTAAGAGGTAAATTTATTGTGTGAGAGACCATTGCCGTTTGGTTTTACTATGTTTATGACAGGGACTTTGTTTGGAGCTAACACGATAGTAGCTCTGTTTGATACGGAAGCTTTAGAGTCCACTTTGATGCCTGCGGCTTGGAGGGTTTGGGAAAATATAAAAATTGTATTAAAAGCTATACCTAAAAATTGTTTTTTATCCACGACATATCCTTTAAAACTTATAACTTATCGTAAATCCGGCAAAACTTCTTACCATATCTATGTTATCTTTATATATAGGTTTGGCATAATATGCACTTGCATCAAATTTTCCCTTTGAAAATCTTCCGCCTATCGCATAACTCAGCAAATCTCCTCCTAAGGAATCACTCTCTTTTTTTATATGTCCACCGTCAAGTGCTACAAAGTAACTTTGATGCAACAAACCAAAAAGCTTGCTTTTAAGCGGTTTTGAAAATTCGTTTCTAAAGTAGTAGCCATTGTTTCCGCTAAGACCCTCGTCTTCATATCCTCTTACACTGTAAGCTCCGCCTATGCTTATGCGAAAATTGCTAAAGAGTTTATCTTTTGTGTGTTGATAGTGAGCTTGCAAAGAGTAGTTTAAAAAAGGGAAGTTTTTTCTAAGCGAAAGATCTACACTATAGAGCGCAAACCTTGGATTTAGTTCGGTCGGGTTGTTTGTACCGAACCAGTCTGTACCTTTTTCATAATCTAACACAACATAAGCATAAAATGAGTCTGCATTGTGCAAAAAATTCACATTAAAACCCACATTTGAGAGAGAGTATGATGAAGTTTGAATGAGAGTGCTTTCTATATAGTTTTTATTTTTCGAGTGAGATATGCTTGCTCCGACTTTAATGCTGTTTGTTTGATCATGATAAAATTTATAGCCAAGGTTGTATCTAAATGTTTTTGTATCTCCGTTTAATTTATAGCTTGTTATACCTACGGGTTCTAACTGTTTATAGCTTGTTTTGGAGTAGCTAAAATCATTTAGCATTCTTCCAAGCGGAAAAGAGAAAGAAAAAGAGTCTCCTTTAGAGTTTTCATCGCCAAATTCTTTATCCGTGCCGTTTAAAACTATACCAAGTTGATCATTTATACCAAGCAAATTATCCAAGTTTAAAGCTAAGCTTCCCTGCACTCTTCCTGTCTTCTTAGTGCCGAAGTTATTTACTTCAAACGAGCCGTTTACTCTTCTTGCGATTTTATTTTTTATTATGATATCGCTGTAACCAATTTTTTTGGAAGGCTTAATGTCCAAAGTCGCATGATTTGACGGAAGACGGTTTATAAGCTCTACCGCATCTTCTATCTTTCTAAGATCAAGTACATCTCCACTTTGTCCTAAAAAAACATCTTTTATATATAATTTATCCGGCTTTATAGACTCTATCTTACCCTCGAGTGCAAAAAGTCTTAAAATTCCTTTGGAAAGATTTTGCGGTTTTAGATAGACTTTTGAAGTTATGTATCCTTTCTCAAGATAGATAGTATTGAGTCTGTTTACAAGGTTTTTTATATCCTGCAGAGTATCACAATGATCCATATAATTTTTCAATATCTTGCTTTGTTCATCTTTATCGAGTAAAGTTACACCTTCTACCTTTATCTTTTTTATATAAAAGCATTTTGTTTCTTTTTTCAAAGAGGAAGATTTTGGTTTTTTTGTTTTATAGTATGGTATCTTTTGATTTTTTATATTTTGAAGTTTTTTATAAATTCTTTTTTGATTTTCAAAGTTGTTTTGGTTGTTTATAACTTTGGTGACATTTCCATATGAAAAACCAAACAATAACGATAAAAACAAGAAGCAATACTTCATCAAAAAACCTTTAAGGTAAATAATCTATACATAATATAATTATATGCTTTAATTATTACTT
>CAZYTB010000182.1:0-3854 GCA_964650375.1 uncultured Campylobacterales bacterium
ATAATACGAATCATCGAAACGTTGACATAGGAATAACGAGTAATTAGACTCAGAACAAGGATAAATGCATGGGTATTTTTGCCTGATTATCCTGGTAATATCTACTTAACAGGGCAAATATGCCTGTTATTCAATAGTTCGGTCAACAATCAATGAGTCATAAAGGACAGAGGAAGATTATGGTTAACGCCGACAATGAACATTTTTCAATACAGCTTGATGACTATAAAAAGATGGTTATTTTGCGCCAAAAAGAGTGCGTTAAAGTTGCAGAGTTGCTGGAAATCATGGCCAGCTTTCTGTCCCGAAGGGCGAAGCTATTTAAAATAGCCCTGATTGTCCTAGGAGTTATCGTTGCAACAAAAGGAGGGCTCGATGCTGCTATGGTCGAACTAGGCGCAGGAACTGGGGCCAAGGTTGGTCTTGGCCTAGCCTTTCTCTTGTTTGGTGCTGTGATTTCAGTTATTGCTGGTGTCGAGGCTGGGTTTCGATTCGAGAGCAGAGCTGGGGAGCTCCGATCATTGTCAAGTTTGTGTAAATCATATGATCGACGGTTCATGAGCGATTACAAAAAATACATTGATCCTTCTAATCCCGAGGTCACCTTGGCCAAACTTGAATCGCTCGTCGATCTTCAGAATGAGAGTTTAGATCACATTCGATATAGAAGCGACAACCTCGGTGTCAATTTGTCGTCGGTCAATGTTTCTTATCGTATCGCCGAGTCAGGATAATATGGCTCAGAAACGGCCTAATAATAAAATTAAGTGCGACCAGCTAAGGCTTTGCGGTGCTGGAGCAAAAGGTTAGTTTAAATAAATTAAACAATCGGGGCTTCAGTGTGTTCAACCAGCTGTCACCTTATTTTGGCATTAGTGTTACATAATTACAGACTATGGCTATTAAAACCGTTTTCGTTGTTGGTGCTGGCGCTAGTAAAGAGGCGAACCTCCCTACTGGTTATGAACTGAAGGAAACAATATCTCGTTTATTGGATATTAGGTTTAATGCATTCCAGCAGGAAACTGGCGACTATTTAATAACTGAAGCATTACGACTGCTAGTAAAACTACCTGATGGAAGAAACGGTGACATAAACCCATATTTATACGAAGCATGGCACATACGTGATGCTCTATCACAAGCAATATCAATTGATAATTTTATAGACTCTCAGCGTGATAATGAAAAAATTGCGGTTTGCGGGAAATTAGCTATTGTGAAATCAATATTAGAAGCTGAAAGAAATAGTAATTTATTTATCGACAAATATTCAAGAGATTCAGGATTAGATTACAATGACCTTGATAGCACATGGTACAACTCATTCTTTCAACTACTGACAGAAAACTGTGCTTCTAATGAGCTAGAAAAAAGATTCAAATCAATAGCGCTTATTATTTTTAACTATGACCGATGTATTGAGCACTATATATTCAATGCACTACAAAATTACTATCGTATAAATGAAGATGAAGCTGCCAATCTGGTAAAACTCATTAAGATTTATCATCCATACGGGAGTGTAGGCAAACTACCATGGATTGAGCGCAATGGCTCAATAGAGTTCGGTTCCGAATTAAACTCAAAGCAATTGCTTGAGCTTACTCATGAGATAAAAACATTCGCGGAGGGCACGGATACTTCATCAAGTGATATAACCTCAATAAAAACACATATGAGTAAAACAGAGAAATTAGTATTTATAGGTTTTGCATTTCACAAACTAAACATGAAACTTATTTCTCCACAAGGCCTTAAGGATATTGGAGCACCTCCTTGTTTCGCAACAGCACTTGGTATATCTGACAGTGATAAACGTGTTGTAACTCAGCAAATTAAAGATTTATATAATGTAGGTCTTGAAGTTAATATAGAAAGCCTGTCATGCAATGCTTTTTTCAATGAATACTGGAGAAGCCTGTCATTTTAAATAAGCTCTATTCTGAAAATCACGCTAACAAGTCGCTCGTTCGGGCGCAAACTATGCTGCGCTTCGTTTGCGCTGCACAGCTCAAGCGTTATATGTAAAAAAGACAATAGAGGGAATAGAATATGAAAACAATGAATTGCAACCAACTAGGTGGCGCTTGTGAAAAAGAATTTCATGCCAATACTTTTGAAGAAATAGCAGAAATTAGCAAGCAACATGGCATGGAAATGTTTCAAGCAAATGATGAGGCACATCTAAACGCTATGAAAAAAATGCAAGAACTAATGGAAACACCAGAAGCAATGAAAACTTGGTTTGATAATAAGAAAAAAGAATTTGATGCATTACCTGAAGATTAGATTAAAAGTACACAACAAGGCGTTCAATCGGGAATCGCGAAAAAGCATCGCGAGCCCCTTACCTTAAACGTTATGCTGTTCAATAAACTATGCAAATAATCAGGTGCACACAAAAGCTTCAAAAAGAAATGGGGCTAAAGAAAAGTAATCTAGCAGAATCAGAACCAACGTTTTCATTTTTAGGTTCTTGGCATGCTAATTTGTTACACATTGATAGAAGAAAGTGTATTCTTTTTGTAAATGATAAAACGCTATTCAATTTTATTGTTACCGACATCAATCGGGCTTTAATCAAAGAGTTGGACAAATTATTCATTAGTCACTTATCTTGTGTTGTAGCATCAGAAGGGTTGTCCGAAAAAGCCCAAAAAGCTATTAAAGCAGAGTACCAAGATCTTGCATATGCAGGTACAAATAGTAAAAGTGTTTTAGGCTCAATGAATGATTTAGCATTTCATTATAAACATCACATATTGAGTGAAGGTGGTATTCATCGTGCAATGGTTCCAGAAATTATTCGTAAATTAAATCATATGCCAATGGGGGCGCTGGATTATAAGTATCCAATATATGCTATTCAAAGCTTATATACAGAAACAACATAAAGTTCTCCAGCTGACCGTAAAAAGCGCCACTCCTATCGTTGCTTTGCTTTTTACGGCAGCTGAGCTCAATCGTTATAGGTAATAATTATTTAAATGACTTACGCACAGAATAGCCTGGAAGAAATTAATGATAAATATCAGGAGATTTTTTGTATTCATAGAGAACTGCTTTTGTTGTTAGAAAGGTATCGGGCAACATTAAAAAATGAAAAAGCTCGCGAATACTTAAGGCAAGGTGTAGGAAGAAGATTAAAAACTTTGGCGCAGTGCATTACCAATATATTTACAATTTTTCCACCAGAAAGAGAATCACATTTAACCCCTGAGGAACTTACTAATTTAGCTATAAATCTTCATGCTTTTTTTATAAATATAGCCGGTGTATTCGATAACTTAGGATGGGTATATGTGTATGAGAACAATCTGCTCGGAAAAGAAAAAGAAGGAAAGATAGGGAAACATGGTGTTGGATTATTTAAAAAACAAACACAAGATGTTCTAATCAATGGATTAAAAAAGTACATTACATCAGAAAAAATGAAGGCATGGTATGAAGATTATTCAAAAAATTACCGTGACTCACTAGCACATAGAATTCCATTATATGTGCCCCCATCGTTATTAACCAAAGATGAGGGCAAAGAATATAATGATATAGAGTCACATATAAATATTATCAAATTAAATGGCAGAGATGAACTTGATAAAAATTTAGATACAATTAAGGAATTAAGAAATAAACAAGAAAAACTTGGAATAGCCAGCCACTTTATCTCGCATTCTATAAATGAAGGCTGTCAACCTGTTTACTTTCACGCACAAATAATTTCAGACCACGTAACTATTGAAGAAACAATTAATATATTTTGCAAAGATGTTACATAAAATCTCTATTATCAGACTTATTTAGAGTCTGCTCAGAAACTATAACCACTTGATATTATTAGTATATAGGGT
>CAZYTB010000183.1:0-3852 GCA_964650375.1 uncultured Campylobacterales bacterium
CTCAGTGACACACAAGCTATTGACCTGTCTGTCGAAAGCAACTATCAACAATTATGGCGAGGACTCAAGGAAGCGGGTCTGGAAGATATCTTTGAGTGGGATGGGATTCGGGATCCGTACCCCGGTTTAAGTGCGTTTCAAGAGCAAGATGCGGCACTGTTCTTTGGCCGAACAGACGATATACATAAAGGGATAGATTTACTCAGAAGCAAACGACGCAGTGGTGCGGAGCGACTGATTCTTTACCTCGGTGCCTCTGGCAGTGGAAAATCCTCGCTGATGCGTGCGGGCTTGATCCCGAGATTAAAAAAGGATCAGGACAATTGGGTGGTGATTGACCCTTTTCGTCCAAATGCACAGTTGGGCGATGCATTTATGAATCTAGCATCCGAGTTAAGCGCTAGTTTTAAACGTTACGATCTCATTCGTGAAAAAAAGATATCTACCAGCAGCTATTAAATCATGGTCAAGGTTCTCATCCGCTCTTGCTACAAGCCTGTGATTTGGCTGATGCTGCCGGAAAACGTGAAGCAAGCGTATTGATTTTCATCGATCAATTCGAGGAATTGTTAGGTAATAACAATAACACGTCGAACAACGGGCCATCTTTTCTCGAATGGCTCGGTGACGCCATCAACCAGTCACAAAAAACTCCATCTTGCCCACTTATTGTTGTCGCAACCTTACGCTCAGATTTTTTTGTCAATCTGCAACTGGACCCGGCGCTACAAGACATAGAATATACTGAGTTTTCAGTAAAACCCATCCCAGAAAATGGACTCGGCGAGCTTATCGAAGGACCGGCAAAACGGGTCGGATTAGAACTTGGGCCTGGTCTTGTGTCTCAAATCATTGTAGACATAAAGACCTGTAATGCCTTGCCTTTACTGGCTTTTACTTTAGCGGAATTGTGGAAACGTTATGGTCAAGATGGTGATTTGACCAAACCCGAATACGACAAACTGGGCGGTATACGAGGTTCAGTAAAAAAAGTTGCCGAAGATACGTTTCCGGAAGGAAAGCTTAGTCAACAACAAGAGATGGAATTACGTAGAGCGTTCCTCGCCATGGTCCAGGTAGGTGAAGCGAATCAATACAGACGTAAAAAAGCTGAGATAAATGAACTCCCTAAGGCTGCATTGCCGATGCTGAACAAGCTTTATGAAGCAAGGTTATTGAATAAAAATGAAGCAGGAAACACTTATGAAGTTGCACATGAATCCCTGTTTCAGGAATGGGAACTGCTGAATAAATGGCTAACGGAGAATAAGGAGTTTCTTGGCTGGCGGCGCAGGTTCCAGTCAGATCTGCAAAAATGGCACAAACTGAATGAAGATGAAGGAGCCCTGCTGCGTGGTACCTCACTCGCTGAAGCCGAAGGTTGGTTTAAAGACCATCAAGATGATCTAAGAAAAGAGCAAACCTTTTTTAATGAAAGTCTTGCCTTACGAGATAAAGAAGAACAAGAACTCTTGGAACAGCAAAAAGAAACTAATTACCTCCTGAGCAAAGTATTTGAGGAAAAAGCGGATAAGGAACTGGAACTTGCTTTTGGTAAAGATGGCAAAAGCAGTAACTATCAAAAAGCATGGCTTTATGCTATTGCGGCACTTACTAAACCAATACCTGATAAAAAAAATGCGCTAGCAATTGGTTTGATAAATAAATTATTTAACCCAGGTGTTATACAGCAGTTGTTTAGGCAGCGATGGATTTCGCAAGGCTTGGCAGGAAGGACTTCCATCTTCTGTGTTGCTTACAGTCCGGATGGTAAGACCCTGGCTTCCGGGTCAAAAGACGACACCATACGTCTGTGGGATGTGGTCAATGGGACGCAGATTCAGCAACTCGATGGGCATATAGGTTATGTCAGAGATGTCGCCTTCAGTCCGGACGGGAAGTCCCTGGTTTCCGGTTCAAATGACGGCACCATACGTCTGTGGGATGTGGCAGACGGGAAGCAGAGCCAGCAATTCGACGGACATACTGCTCAAGTCAGCTGTGTCGCCTTCAGTCCGGATGGTAAGACATTGGCTTCCGGGGCAGCTGATGACACCGTGCGCCTTTGGGACGTGGTCAGAGGGACACAGATTTTGCAAATCTTCGCACATACCAGTCGTGGAGTCGACTGTGTCGCCTTCAGTTCGGATGGAAAGACCCTGGCTTCCGGGTCAGGTCGCGAAACCATACGTCTGTGGGATGTAGGCAGCAGGAAGACGATCAAGGAACTCGGCAAGTATACCAGTTCGGCCGCTTGTCTCGCCTTCAGCCCGGACGGAAAAACCCTGGCTTCCGGGTCAGATGGAGCCATACGTCTGTGGGATGTGGCCAGCAAGACGCAGATTCAGCAACTCGAAGGGCATACAGGTTATGTCAGCGATGTCGACTTCAGTCCGGACGGCAACACCCTCGTTTCCGGGACAAAAGAAGCTATATGTCTGTGGGATGTGGCCAGTGGGGCGCAGATCCAACAATTCGACGAGCATACCGATTCGGTCTACTGTGTCGCCTTCAGCCCGGATGGTAAGACCCTGGCTTCCGGGTCATATGACGAAACCATACGTCTGTGGGATATGGCCAACGGGAAGCAGATCCAGGAACTAGGATAAGTCTCCAAGCAGCTGAGTACTAGTTCAGGGGATTATTGCAAAGATTTACTTAATGATGGGTTAGGGGCTTTTTCAAAGAGAGTCAGCAGTGTAGTTTTCAGTCCGGACGGCAACACCCTTGTTTCCGTGTCAGCTGAAGCTATATGCCTGTGGGATGTGGCTAGTGGGGCGCAGATCCAACAATTCGACGAACATAAGGGTTCGATCAACTGTGTCGCCTTCAGTCCGGATGATAAGACCCTGGCTTCCGGGTCAGATGACGAAACCATACGTCTGTGGGATGTAGGCAACAAAAAGAAGATCAAGAAACTCGGCAAGCATACCGGTTCGGTCAACTGTATCGCCTTCAGTCCGGATGGTAAGACCCTGGCTTCCGGGTCAGATGACGAAACCATACGTCTGTGGGATGTAGGCAACAAAAAGAAGATCAAGAAACTCGGCAAGCATACCGGTTCGGTCAACTGTATCGCCTTCAGTCCGGATGGTAAGACCCTGGCTTCTGGATCAGATGACGAAACCATACGTCTGTGGGATGTAGGCAGCAGAAAGAAGATCAAGAAACTCGGCAAGGATACCGGTTCGGTCAATTGTGTCGCCTTCAGTCCGGACGGAAAAACCCTGATCTCGGTGGCAGATAACTCCACCATACAGCTGTGGGATGTGGCGAGCAGGACGCAGATTCAGAAAATCGACGGTCTTACTGATTCGGTCAACAGTGTCGCTTTCAGCCCTGACGGCAACACACTGGTATTCGGGTCAGATGACACAGCTATACACCTATGGTCTTTGAGCACTTTTCATTTGTTTTTAGACAATGGAAAAGCGACTGAATTACTATTAATTTTTTCCAAAGCATGTGAATTTCTGTGGCAGCTGCAACTTGACGTTCTAGAGGTAAAACACATACCGAGAACACCCACTTTAAAACCTCAGGATGGCTACTTTTTTAGTTATGACAAAAAAATTCGCCCTTTATTGAATCCCCCTAGACCAGACCAAAGTAAATTTGATCAAGTGCTGGAATGGGCTAGAAGCCAGGCAGATAAAAAATAATTTGAAGTTTAGCTCTTTAGGATTATTGCCTTTTTTTTCAGCTAGTGTAGAGTGAATTCACCAAATGGTGTGCGATTTATTATCTAGTTGATGCTTTTTTAATTTTAATAGCAACACCTTCACTGCTCTATCAAAAAATGATAGCATGAAATGACTGACACCTTCATGATCTACTGTTGGTAAACACATT
>CAZYTB010000184.1:0-3844 GCA_964650375.1 uncultured Campylobacterales bacterium
CAGCCGTCATAGCTACAATCGGGATTCTCTTCCGGGCGCTCTCCTGCTCGGCGTTGCGTATTACCCGGCAGGCAGTAAAGCCATCCATCACAGGCATATGCAGATCCATAAGGATAAGGTTATAGTTTCCTTTTTTCCAGCATTCCACTGCCTCGGCTCCGTTCACGGCAACGTCTGCGGTATGTCCGAGCCGCTTGAGATAAGCGAGGGCAACCTCCTGGTTGAGAGCTGTATCTTCGGCCAGAAGAATTGACAAGCTCCACTGGTCGCCAGGAGGACAAAACTCGTTGGTAGCCTCAATAATGGTGCGTGGTATCCGGGGCGGTACTGCAAAACAGATGGTAAAATAAAAAACCGCGCCGTGCCCAGGCACACTCTCCAGCCAGATTCTTCCTCCCATAAGTTCCACCAACTGCTTTGAGATTGTGGTTCCTAGCCCGGCACCTCCGAATTGTCGGCTGATAGAGCTGTCGGCCTGGGTGAATCGCTCGAATATTTTTTCTGCTCGCTCTTTTGAAATACCGATACCTGTATCTTTTATGCTGAACCGGACGGTGAATGTACCGGGACTCTCCTCCTCCTTTTCGAGCCGTAACGATACCTCTCCCTTCTCGGTGAATTTGAGGGCATTGCCCAGAAGGTTGACAATCACCTGTCTTATCCTGTTCGGGTCGCTTGTGAGTATGGTGGGGATGGCAGGGTCTATATGGACGGAAAACCGGAGTCCTTTGTTGCAGGCAAACAACTCTGTCTGCACTGTAATTTTTTTGATAAGGGCAATCAGGTCAAACGAAAACCTTTCAAGCCGAAATCTTCCCTCCTCTATTTTTGAAATATCAAGAATGTCATTTACCAAAGCAAGCAGGGTTTTGCCCGAAGAATAAATATGCTCGAGTTTGTCATGCAGGCAAGTGGGCAGGTCAGAGGCGAGTGCCAGCTCGCTAAATCCCATTATAGAACTCAGGGGAGTTCTTAATTCGTGGCTCATATTTGAGAGAAATTCGCTTTTTGCCTGATTGGCCAGGTTCGCCTCCGCCAACGCCGCCTGTAGCTGTTGCTCGATCAGATTGCGATACTTGTACCCCAGCAGTAAGGAGACCATACCGGCAATCGCAACGCTGTAACCAGACTCATCATCGCTCCACTTACGGGAGCCGTCTTTATGTTCCAGACAAAGCAGACCAACCGAACTTCCGTCCACCTTCAACGGCACGCAGAGCATAGCGCCTGTTGTATCGTCCGGCTCTGGATAACGGCTGGCCATTGATGCCGTTCTAGGGTCAGTCAAGGCATTATCAGCCACGATTAACGATCCAGCCTGCAAGGCAAGAAAATAATCGTTATGATCGGACGATTTTATAACCTCACCTTTTGTATGCTCACCGGTGGCGGAGTCAAAACAGTCGATGGCCTGAAGAGACTCGAGCGGCTCCTTCTGCTCCCATATGCTTACTCTGGTCAGAGCAAGGGTGGTGGCCACCTCGGTTGTTATCTTTCCGATCTCTTCGATATCGCTGACCCCGGCACTGCGCACAAGTGACTCCTTGAGTACTGACTGTTGTTTTGCACTCAAGGCCAGGTGCTTATTGAGTGATTCAAGCTCAAGCTCTCTTTTTTCGAGCATTTGCCCCATAGGTCTGAAGATATACCTCGATTCGAGGAGGAGAGAAAAAAGAATGATGGCGAAAATAAATGCGGACAATATTTTCGTAGCGATAATGAGCCGGTCTGATTCGAGAGCCTTCTGATCCACAACACGTTCAAGTTCCCTTAGCAGAGCTGAATTGTGTACCTCACTCACAATCAGGGAAAAGTTTTTATTTTCAGGTGACAATGCACTATCATCGGCCGCGATCAAAGCACGCACAGCACTTATAAGAACCATCATATGACGGTCTATACCGGTCGCGGGGGCGTAATACAAATCGAGCAGATCCGGGGATTCTTCATGTTCGATCAGCCACGCATGATCAGACTCCATACGGTCAGTGGCAATTTTTAATTTTGCTCTCAGGCTTTCCCGATTCTCCCAATCCCTCTTCATGACAAGATTGGTTGATAACATTTCGACCTGTTGCAGTAACATGCGCTGAAGACCGCTGATATTTATCGATTCTCCAAGATTGTGACTGCTCCCGATCAGCAATAATTGTGACAGCAATCCTGCAATGATCAGTGTGGCGGTGATGCCAAGAGCAGTGATGTAGCGGCGCGCAATCAATGCACCAGAAGATTCCCCCTTCTCTCTGGTCAACCCCGCCTCCGCTTCAACACGACAATTATTAATCTGTTTCATTACAACACCAGAAGCCAAATCCAAACTGAAATATTGAGTACCA
This sequence comes from uncultured Campylobacterales bacterium, assembly GCA_964650375.1. Taxonomy (GTDB): domain Bacteria; phylum Campylobacterota; class Campylobacteria; order Campylobacterales; family Sulfurospirillaceae; genus JAADIZ01. The sequence continues at coordinate 2,340 of CAZYTB010000184.1, forward strand.
CCTAAAGTTTGATATGGTATAAAAGCACCCCTGCCCAAGATGGATGGAACCTTTGCAACCGCTTTGCCAAACTCTTATCTACTTGTAATTTCACTGCTTGTATTAAAGATGAGATAACAAAACTTTCTTTTGCCACTATTTTGTCTTGTTTTTGATTCACTGATAGAAGCCAGATCGGTTTTTTGGTCAATAGAAACTGAAGAATCGGGATCAAATCGTAGCTGGCTTAAGATTAATGGATCGACCATTTTGACAGGGATTTATAAAAAGAACGAAATACCCCGTTTGCCACACTATCTTCTTCGAGTATGGAAATCCCAACCAGCGTGTACCCCATAGATTTGTACAGATTCTGAATTTTGCAGTTTAGTGTTTCATGGTTCGAATTTCCAAACAGGCTCAGCCAGATTTTGCAATTTCTGACGTTATCTGGAATTCCGCTTCTTGTGACAAATTTTATGCCGCTCTCACTTACATCAAGCACAGCTCCGCCAATGACATCACCAGATATAAGCAGGTCTGCCTCGGTAAAAGTGGCAATGCGTTTGGCTTGTCTCAATCCATGGCTCTCCATCTTGCTTGACAAACCCAAAGTCCACACAGGAAATGGTGTTGTATATTGCTTTAGTACATTTGCCGTAAACCCATACACTTTACCTTTGTTGTGCAGACGCACAATGACCTCCTCTTTCCCGCCGACAATAATTGCCGGCTGGTTGTTTATGGTCGGCACATCGATAATGGCATACCTGTCCTGCTTGAATCCGCGTATTGTCGATAGCATCTCCAGTTTTCCAATATGCACATGGCACGGGCACTCGACAGGATCCATATCATCAACACGATCAGAATCGACAAGAAGTTTATGCGGTTCGTAATATGCTCTGAAAGCATCTATCAGATCAATCCATATGCTTTTCTGATTTTTCTTGTGGGGAGCCATGCTGGCTCCGTATATGTAGTAACTCCCTGCCTTCTCAACACGGACAATTTTATAATCCATCCAGTCGTTTTTTGCGGCTCTGCAATAATAGTCACCTAAAAGTAATGAGACGTTCCGGCCTAATTCAATATCGGATATGAATTTTACTCCTCCTGAACTCATATCCATTATCATCCCGGTTCCCTCGGTCGCTCCGTTGACCTGTGTTGTGTCACGCAAAATAACATTCATTGAAAAACTGTACCGCTCGTTTGCACGGTATCCGGAAATTACCGCATCAGTAGGGTACCTGACAACCAGCAGACCCACCTCGGGAAAAGCGCCTAGAGTTTCTATATTAAAGCCATAGGATTTACCGTTGCTGTTGTATCTCCCGATGTTTGCCCCGTCGTATCTCGATTGCATGTGCCCGTTGATATTCGGGGCTTCCGCCAGAATATATGCACTGTTTCGCCAGCCCCGCACAGCAGAGATAACCTTGCCTTCGTTGCTGTCAAGCATGAGTTCCAGCCCCAACCGCAAGCCTTCATTCATTTTAGCAACTCCAGGTAATGCTTGAACG
>CAZYTB010000185.1:0-3836 GCA_964650375.1 uncultured Campylobacterales bacterium
GTTGATAGCAAAGGGGAAACAACTCCTATAGCAAGCAATGAGACTAAAGCTGGTCGAGCTACCAACCGCCGAGTTGAACTTGATGTCACTCAATAATATTTTAGTTTAAGAAAAGGATTACACTATGTTTAACAACGTTACTACTGGATACGATATGTCTGATGCAACATGGGAAATTATCATCATGTTGCTGGTTGCCTTTATTTTGGGTTTTATTTTACGGCATTTATTTTGTAAATCAGATACCTCAACAGATAATAATGCAACCGCTCAATCATTTGCCTCAACTGCTGTTCCAGCAGCACCCGTCGAACCAGAAAGTTTACAGCAAGTCGAAGGCGTTGGTCCAAAGATTGAAGGGTTACTCCATGCAGGGGGAGTATTAACAATGAAACAGTTCGCCACTGTAGATACCGATTTAGTACAAAAAATACTCAACAATGCAGGGCCAAGATACACCATGCACACCCCAAAAACATGGGCGAAACAAGCGGCATTAATTGTTGATGAAAAGTGGGATGAACTTAAAACCTATCAGGACTATCTTGTGGGTGGTAGAGAACCTTAAAACACTTACGCTAATTTAAAGTTTGACCTTAGTAAAATCTTAAAGGCCAGATCCTTTCTGGATCTGGCCTGCTTAATTCTCCTTATAGCGAATAGTTACAATCAAAACAGGTTCTCATCAAATGAAATCTCTGCATAAAATACTACTGGCTTTAGTTATTCTTGCAGCGGCAATACAGGCCTGGTTTATTTATTCCGAACAAAACAAAGTTACTGAAATTACCTTAGCAGCAAGTGGCAGTGGCGATAGCTTTAAAATGGCGCAGGCCATTGCTGACGTCGTAAACAATATCTACCCACAAACAAAAATCAACGTGAAGTCAACGGCAGGATCAGTTGAAAGCATGAGCCTGCTGCACAACAACAGCGTTGAGTTAGCCATGGTGCAGGCGGATACCGAGGCCAGTGACAAAGCTCAACTTGTGAGTATTCTCTACCACGATTTATTTCAACTATTTGTTCACCAGGACTCAAGCATCAAAGATATTTCGGGCTTGTTTGGAAAGAAAATTGCCATTGCAAAAACTACCAGTGGACAATACAAATCATTCTGGTCACTAATGGCCCATTATGGAATAAAAAAAACCGATATTGATGCTATTTCAATGACAAAAGATGAGGCCAATAAAGCGTTTATCCAGTCCAACGTCGATGCCATTTTTCGTATCGCGCCTCCAGGCACACAATCCATAAAAACCATCAATGATAAGGTTGTTATTAGACCGTTGGCCATTACACAAGCTCAGGCGATTCGCTTAACGGAACCTGCGCTCCATGCGGAGATGATTCCTGAAGGTTCCTATTCTGGCTATCCAGCCATTCCCGAAAGCAATATTCCAACACTGGCATCGAATCGAATACTGATTGCTCGGAGCACTACCGACAATGAAATTGTCCGGGAAATTACAGAGGTTCTATTCGAGAATCGGCAGGAGTTACAGGAGCGTATAAAGCTTGCTGGGTTTATTACTCAACCAGATAGAAGCAAAGGAACGGCCATCCCCATCCATAATGGCGCTATCCAGTTTTACGATCGGGAAACACCCTCTTTTTTACAGGAAAATGCTGAACTGATTGCGCTAATGCTGACCCTGCTTGCGGTACCTTTTTCAGGTTTATTGCAGCTCAGAAAAAAATCTCAGCAAAAACTTATCAAGCAATACAACAATACCTTGTTGGATTATATTAAAAAAGCAGAAACTCTAAAGGATCAAAAAGAATTAGAAAAAATGGCTCATGAAATTAATAATATTTTGATTAAGGCCACCCACGATAGAAATGACGACAAAATATTAGCGGAAGATTTTGACCTGTTTTCGTTTATCTGGACCATGGCGCGAGATGAAATTAATGAATCCATAATCAGAAAAACTTAACCCTATTCAATTTTTGTACTTATACTTAATCGCAACACAATATGAGAGTACGAATTAGCTATTGCTAATAAAATCATCTGGTGTTAGCCTCGGGTTTAGTTATTGTATATTTTCAGATTAAAGAGGCTTGTAAACTAGTGAGTTCTGCAGATTTTAAACAATCAGTTAATAAGATTCAGTTTTCCATGAAAAGCCTGAATGTTGTTTTGCATCGCCTCCGTTTACCGCTGATTATTCGCCGTCGCCGTATTTTTCTGACTGGGAGTCAGTGATTACGACGTTGCACTAACGACAAATTCACAAAACCCGGTCAATCAAACCGGGTTTTTTTATATCTAAAATTATTGGACAAGAAATTATGAAGCATTTTCTCTCAACTGCAAGCTGGAGCCAGTCTGAATTACAGCTGGTGATTGATCTGGCCAAAGATTTTAAAGCCGGTAAGACATCTGACGCCCTCAAAGGAAAATCTGTTGCATTAATGTTCTTTAATCCATCGTTAAGAACGCGCACGTCTTTTGAACTCGGCACTTGGCAGCTTGGCGGCCATGCGGTTGTTCTGGCACCGGGCAAAGATGCCTGGCCTTTGGAATTCGAATTTGGCACGACTATGGATAACGTCGCTGAAGAACACGTTATCGAAGCGGCTAAGGTTTTGTCGCGTTATTGCGATATTATTGCGATTCGGGCATTCCCTAAATTTCAGGACTGGCAGATTGATCGTCAGGATAAAGTCATTAATGCCTTTGCTAAATATGCCACTGTTCCGGTGATTAATATGGAAACCATTACGCACCCATGCCAGGAACTGGCTCATATGCAATGCATCCAGGAAAAAATTGGCTCACCACAAAAGAAAAAATATTTACTCACATGGACTTACCACCCAAAACCACTGAATACTGCTGTGGCAAATTCATCACTATTAATTGCCAGCAAGTTCGGTATGGATGTGACACTGCTTTGTCCTTCTGAAGAATATTTGCTGGATAAACGTTATCTCGATTACGCCAAACAATTTTCCAATGAATACGGTGGTAGCTTTCAAATAAGCCACAATCCCGAAGAAGCTTATAAAGATGCCGAGATTGTTTATGCCAAAAGCTGGGGAGCTCTGCCTTACTTTGGCCAATGGGAAAAAGAAAAACCCATAAGAGACCAATATAAGCATTTTATCGTCGATGAAGAAAAAATGGCTCTCACCAATGACGGATTGTTCTCTCATTGTTTACCGTTACGTCGAAATGTAAAAGCCACCGATGCAGTGATGGATGCCGATTATTGTTTTGCCATTGATGAAGCAGAAAACCGATTGCATGCTCAAAAAGCATTGATGAGCACCTTGTTGAAATAAATACATTAACTTACTAGAGATTAAAGAAAATGAATAAAACCGTTGTCCTCGCTTTTTCCGGTGGTCTTGATACCAGCTTCTGTGTCCCTTACTTACTCGACAAAGGCTATCGCGTAGTCACAGCTTTTGTGGATTCTGGTGGAGTTAGTGATGAAGAAAGAGCCGTCATCAAAAAACGTGCGCTGGTACTGGGCGCAAGTGAACACCGTGAAATCAACATTGCCGATGCGCTCTGGGATGATGTGGTAAAACCACTTATTTATGGAAGCCAATGGTATCAGGATCAATATCCGTTACTTTGCTCCGATCGTTACTTAATCGTCGCCGCCTGTTTAGAGCTTTGTGATGAACTGGATACCAATCTATTTGCTCATGGTTGTACGGGTATGGGAAATGATCAGATCCGTTTTGACCTCACCGTAAAATGCCTCGGCGATTATGAAGTACTATCCCCTATTCGTGAAATTCAACGACAAGATATTTTAGTGCGCGATTATGAAATGGAATATCTCACCAAAAGAGGCTTTTCGGTTCCCGGC
>CAZYTB010000186.1:0-3817 GCA_964650375.1 uncultured Campylobacterales bacterium
AGCCAAATCAACAGGACCTAGCGGAAAAGATGGTGGAGAACTCGGTTGGTTTAATAAAAGACAAATGGTAAAACCTTTTAGTGATGCAGTATTTGCATTAAAGAAAGGCACAATAACTAAAAAACCGGTTAAAACTCAATTTGGTTATCATATAATTTTACTGGAAAATAAAGAAATTGGTAAAAAAGCTACATTTGTAGAAGTTAAGCCACAAATTGAAAATGCTCTAAAAATGGAAAAGTTTAGAAAAGAAGTATCAGCAAAAGCAAAAGAACTTAAAAAGGGTGCAAAAGTAATTATTAAATAATTTCTACAAAAAGGTTGTTGTAATGCAAGGTAAAAAAATATTTGATTTTGTCAAACCCGGGGTTGTGTTTGGTGATGATTTGCAGAAGATTTTTGAAGTAGCAAAGGCAAATGCCTTTGCTCTTCCAGCTGTTAATGTTACTGGTACCGATTCTATAAATGCTGCAATGGAATCGGCTAAAAATGTAAATTCTCCTATAATTATCCAATTTTCAAATGGTGGAGCTAGTTTTTACGGCGGCAAAGGTATAGATGCAAAAGTGTCTGCAGTCTTAGGCGCTATCAGCGGAGCTTTACATGTGCATTCGTTGGCTGCTACTTATGGAATTCCTGTGATTTTACACACAGATCACGCCGCAAAAAAACTTTTATCTTGGATAGATGGGCTTTTGGATGCCGGTGAGATATACTTTAAAAAACACGGCAAACCTTTGTTCAGTTCTCACATGCTGGATCTTTCTGAAGAAAGCTTGGAAGAAAATGTCTCTACATGTAAAGAATATCTAAAAAGAATGAATAAAATCGATATGACACTAGAAATCGAACTTGGCTGTACTGGTGGGGAAGAAGATGGTATAGACAATAGCCACCTGGATAACTCATCTCTTTATACTCAACCAGAAGATGTAGCATTTGCATATAAAGAACTTAGTGAAATAAGTAATCGTTTTACAATAGCAGCTTCTTTTGGAAATGTTCATGGTGTTTATAAGCCGGGCAATGTGCAACTTACTCCAAAAATTTTGGATAATTCTCAAAAATACATAAAAGAAAAATTTGATTTGAAAGAAGACAAACCAGTAAATTTTGTATTTCACGGTGGAAGCGGTAGTGATCCTAGCGATATAAAAGAAGCTATCTCTTATGGCGTTATCAAAATGAATATAGACACAGATACCCAATGGGCATTTTGGAATGGTGTAAAAGAATATGAAAAACAGTATAACTCATACCTTCATGCACAAATAGGAAATCCTGATGGAGTTGATATTCCAAATAAAAAATATTATGATCCAAGAAAATGGTTAAGGGCAGGCGAAGAAAGCATCATTAAAAGACTAGAAATTGCCTTTGGTGATTTGAACTGCTTAGATAGAAATTAGGTGCAAGAGCCTTTTTGGAGGCTCTTAAATTTTATGACTTTTACTCCCTCCCCATTTGAAAAGCGTTATTTTAGAAAACAATTGTTTTATATAAAAAGAGATGATTTGCTACATGTAGATTTCTCTGGAAACAAAGCTAGAAAATTTGAGTATTTTTTAGTAAATGATTTTCCAAAAATTGAAAAAGTCGTGAGTTATGGCTCCAACCAATCAAATGCCATGTATTCACTATCAGTCCTCGCAAAAATTAGAAATTGGGAATTTACCTACTTTTGTAATCATATTCCTTCCTTTTTAAAACAAAATCCTATAGGGAATTATAAATATGCTTTAAAAAATGGTATGAAAATTGAAATCTCAAATGACAAATTAAAAGATGCAAATTCTTTATATAAACAAAATGCTCTTATAATTCAAGAGGGTGGCAGACAGAAAGAGTCGGAATATGGATTAAAGAAATTGGCACAAGAGTTAATCAAAGATATTAGAGTAGAAAATATACAAAATCCATATATTTTTCTGCCTTCAGGCACTGGCACTACAGCCCTGTTTTTGCAAAAATATCTGCCTTGTAAAGTGTTTACATGTAGCACTGTCGGCAGTGATGACTATCTAAAAAAGCAATGGAAAATGCTAGAGCAAGACATAACAATTTTACCAATAATTTTAAGTTCATATAAGAAATATCATTACGGAAAGCTTTATTTAGAAGCTTATGCAATCTGGAAAGAGCTAAAAAGTGATATGGGTATAGAATTTGACCTGATGTACGATCCAATTGGATGGATAAAATTTTTAATAAATATGGAAAAATGTGACGGCACACCGATTTATATACATCAAGGGGGACTCATCGGCAATGAGTCCATGGAAGCTAGATATAAAAGAAAATTTGAAGAGAGATAATGCTAATAAATCTAATCTTGATTATTATTTTTGGTAAAATTTAACATATTTAAAATATTTTTATTTATAATATAATTATCTTTTGCAATCGTATCTGTATCTACTTTTCCAAAGCTACCACTTTTATGAACTATAATTTGATTGGTGCCAATACCTGTGACAAGTGCATCAACTGCATTTACGATAAACTCAGATGCCATCAATCTATCAAATACTGTTGGATTCCCACCTCTTTGAATATATCCTAATACACTTTTTCTTGTCTCTAGCCCTAAATTTTTACTTATCCAGTCAACCATAAAATCAGTTTTCTTAGTTCCCTCCGCCACAAAACACATTACATATTTTCTTCCATTTTCCATCTCTCTTTGAAGCCTCTCTTTTGCCAGTTCCAGGTCTAACTCAACTTCAGGAATTATACATATCTCAGCTCCACAAGCAACAGCTGATACGGCACAAAGATATCCACATTCTCTACCCATAATCTCTATGACAAAACCTCTTTTAAATGTAGAAGCAGTATCTCTTATCTTGTCACTCGCATCTCTTATGACATTTAGTGCCGTATCGACGCCAAGGCAGTAATCATTATTTGAGATATCATTATCAATTGTAGCGGGAATACCCATAAAAGCTATATCAAATTCTTTACTAAAAACATCAAGCGCCCTGAAACTGCCGTCTCCGCCTAATATAACTAAAGAATTTATATTATGTTTTTTTAGATTATTATATGCTTGTTCTCTGTATTTTTTCTCATAAAATCTTTTTGATCTTGAAGAGCCTATTATCGCTCCACCTCTGTGCAAAATACCACTTACATCTTTATAGTGAGCCTTTTTTATATCATTGTCAATTAACCCTTCTAATCCATTATGTACAAAATACGGAATTTTCTTTTTCAAATATACATAATCAACAAATCTTTTGATTGCAGGATTCATTCCAGGTGCATCTCCGCCTGAACACATTATAGCTATGCTCATATCATATAATCCTTTTATAGTTTTTATAATTATACAATAATAACACTTATTCTAGGTCTAAGAAAGCAAGGCATGAGTGGAAATATGATAAAATGATATGATATCTTAAAGGGAAAGACATGTTGCAAATAAATACCAATGATAAAAATTTTAACGAAGAATTTGAAAAACTTCTTCAAAGAGGCAAGATGGATATGGAAAATGTATCTAAAATTGTTTCAACTATAATATTTGAAATAAAAAATGATGGAAACGAAGCCATAAAAACACATGTAAAAAAGTTTGATAAATGGCAAGCAAAAAATGATGATGATTTACAAATCTCGCTAAGTGATATGAAAAAAGCTTATGATGCATTAGATACAGAGTTAAAAAAAGCTTTGCAACTAGCTTATGATAGAATTAAAAATTACCACGAAAAACTTATGCCCAAAACTTGGATGGAAGAAGATGAATTTGGATCAGTTCTAGGACAGAAAATCACAGCAATAGAAAAAGCAGGACTTTATATACCTG
>CAZYTB010000187.1:0-3804 GCA_964650375.1 uncultured Campylobacterales bacterium
ATGATATTTTTAGTATTTTTTTTATTTATTACAATAAATCAAGGTCTAAAAATTATTTCTATTTCACTGTTATCTATGCTTATGCTTATTTTACTGCTAAATCTTATAAGAATATTCAAAGAGAAAACTACGCAAGAAGAATCCAAAAAGAATCCAAAACAAGCTTATATAGATGCATTTGAAGACAGTGCTTCCTTAGCAAAAATCGGGTTAAATTTTAAAATAAAATATGTCAATAGATCCTTTTGCCAACTGACACTTCGCACAAAAGAAGAGTGCTTGGATAAAAATTTAGACGATTTTTTAGAAAATCAGACGGAAATACTTGAAGAAATGCATGAAACTATCAAAAATAATCAATCATGGGATGGAGTCGTGCTTTTACATGTACGCCATAATAATCAAGTATATATAAAATGCTCAATTATGCCAATATTGGATGATGATGGATTTTTAAAAGAATATTTATTGATAGCACATGATTTAACAGAACTTATGATTAGCAAGAAAATCATACAAGACAATATATATATTGACACCCAAACAAAATTACCAAACAGAATGCAACTTATAAAAGATAAAATAAAATTTGCATCTGGACAGGACATGACATTGATTTTACTAAATATTGATTCTTTCCAGGCAACAAATAGTATATATGGTAATAAATTTGGGGATGAAGTATTAGTCTCTACTGCAAAATGGCTTAAAAAGAATCTGCCAAAAGAAGAAGCAAAACTTTATAAATTTGAATCTGATGTTTATGCAATACTCCTAACATCTCCTTACAGCGAAGAGGATTTAAAAATTTATTTGAAAAGCTTATCAAAAAAAGTAGCTAGAGAGGGCTTACATTGTTCAGGAGTAGATGTCAATTTAACATTTACAATTGGTGCCGTTCAAGGAAAGAGCAATCTCTTAAAACTAGTTTCAATTGCGTACAAAGAAGCAAAAAAAGATCAGAAATCTTTTACAATTTATGATATTGGTAGCAAAAAAGAAGCAGAATACGCACAAAACATGAATATAATAAATGTCATAAAAAAGGCACTAAATGAGGATACAATTGTTCCTTATTTCCAACCAATTGTGGATATAAAAACAAATAATATAGACAAATATGAAACTCTTATACGCATAAAAAAAGATGATGGATCCGTGTATGCACCATACGAATTTTTGGATATAGCAAAATACTCAAAACTATACCCTCCGCTATCTAGGGATATCATAAATAAAGCACTTAATACCTTTAGATTGTCATCAAGTGAATTTTCAGTAAATCTATCTTTCTTGGATATTGCAAATCAAACTACTATGGATTTTATATTTAACAAATTAAATGAATATGATATGGGGTCTTGGGTAATTTTTGAAATATTAGAGAGTGAAGGTATAAATAACTACGATATAGTTTTAAAATTTATAGAAAAAGCAAAATCTTATGGGGCCAAAATTGCAATAGATGATTTTGGAAGCGGATATTCTAATTTTGAAAGACTAGTAAAACTACAACCAGATTATATTAAGATTGATGGTGGTCTCATAAAAAATATAGATAAAAATGAAGATATGAAGATAATTACCAAAACAATCGTAAATTTTGCTAACGAATTAGGTATAAAAACGATTGCCGAATATGTTCATTCTAAAGAAATTTTTGATATAATTAAAAATATGGGCGTTGATTATGCACAAGGATATTACATAGGTAAGCCTTCTCCTAGACTTAACAATAGAAGACAATTGAGAGAGTAAAACAATTAATGCATAGGATACTATTTTGACGCATTATCTAAATAATGGTGTTATTACATTTAATTACGATGGAAAGATAGAGGAGCGCAAAAATTTATTGTTGTGTAGCTCTATTATTAACTATATTAAAAGTATAGAGCATAACAAAGAAAAATATGTATTGATTTCTTTAACAAATGTAAAATATGAGAATAATCGTGAAAATTTAGCAATATTAATTAATAAGTTACATACGCTTACTAAAACAAATAAGATTATAATTGGTTTAATGGATTATAATACCCCTACATATGAATTATTAAAAATTTTAACAAAAAATACAAGGATAGTATTGTTTAAAAATTTTAACACAGCTAAATTATTTATAAATCCAAAATCATTTAAAAAAAATTTGCATATTCTAATATATGACGAAAACGAGGAAAATACCCATAACATATCCTATGAGTTGTCAGAATATGGATACGCCGTAACTGAGACAAATGATTTAGATGAGTTTAAAAAACTTACAGATGAAAAAAAATATGAATTTACAGTGACTCAAAGCACCTTTAATAAGGACTTGAAACATAAAGAGCAAAATAAAGTTTCGCTGCCACTCTCAAAGAAACTAATCAGTAATCTTCCTCTTTTTATGGATATCGCTGTTGAAACTTTGGTCACATTTACTGGATTAACTGCAAATAAAGTTTCACATTCTATAACTTATTTCAATAAAGATTTAATTAGCAATGTTGTTTGTTCTCTTATGCGTTTTAAAGGAGATATAAGAGGTTCTTTCGTATTAGTTTTTCCAAAAGAAACAGCCTTGGTTGCTCTAGAAGCACTACTTGGGGAAAAGGTAAATGAAGATGATACCGAAAGTATCATGGATGGTGTTGGTGAATTTTGCAATACCATAACAGGAAGTACAAAAACTTCTCTTTCAAAAAAAGATATAAAAATTATATTTGAACTGCCAAGAACATATACTTCACTGCAAAAAACATATAATGAAATCGGGGACAATAACGGCATATGGATAAATATGCAACTAGCAGGTAAACCATTTTATATGTTTATTACTAAATAATTTTAAGAAGTTGCTGCGCAAAAAATTTTAAGCTCTTTTTTTGATTTGCTTGATATACTTCTATTTTATTACTGTTACAAAAATGTCTTAGGGGTGCTGAAAATTCGGCTGAGAAAATACCCTCAACAAACAACGAAAACTACTCACTTTTTGTTGTTTAACCTGATCCCGATAATGCGGGCGTAGGAAAAGGAGAAAAACACATGAGTATAACACTAGATAATCTCCAAGAAATTAATAAATCATACATACAAAATCTTCCAAATTCAAAAAAGATTTACGAACTTGGTAGCACAGAAGATATACGAGTGCCGATAAGAGAGATAACTCTAACTCCAACAGCCAAAAGTGATGGAAGTTTTGAAGAAAATCCTCCTCTATTTGTTTATGATACAACAGGTCCTTATACAGATCCATATGTAAGTATCAACCTTCACAAGGGACTAAATAATCTTAGGACAAATTGGATAAAAGACAGGAATGACACAGAAGAATTGGATGATTTTAGCTCTGTGTATTTTCACAAACGATATATCGATAATGAGTTAGATATTCTTAGATTTCCAAATATCTCAAAACCAAGACGAGCCAAAAAAGGCAAAAATATCTCTCAAATGCACTATGCAAGGCAGGGAATTATAACTCCTGAGATGGAATTTGTGGCTATTAGAGAAAACTGCAAAATTGAAGAAATGAAAAAAAATGGGCTTCTATCTAAACAACACAAAGGTGAAAATTTTGGAGCAAATCTTCCTGATTTTTACACACCTGAGTTTGTAAGAGATGAAATTGCAGCAGGGCGCGCTATCATCCCGGCAAACATCAACCATCCTGAAACGGAGCCTATGATAATAGGGCGAAATTTTATGGTTAAAATCAATGCCAACATAGGAAATTCAGCCACATCTTCATCTATTGAAGAAGAAGTTGAAAAAATGATTTGGTCAACAAGATGGGGCGGGGATACAGTGATG
>CAZYTB010000188.1:0-3775 GCA_964650375.1 uncultured Campylobacterales bacterium
GATATTTATGAGATGATGAAGCCATCTCAAAATACTCCTGAGCGTCGCGTTATCTCCTTCTGCAAAGGCATGTGGCGGAAAATAAAATTGTTGAGGAAAGAGCGAAAGCTGAGTGAGGTGAAGCTAGTTTCTACTAGCGAAAATAAAGCTCGGATGCGGAGAATATAAGTCTGTGAAAAAGCAAAGTTTGACGTGGAAAAGTAGGATATTGCTTTTTCAAAGTCTGTCATGGAAGTCAAAAACCGAAAGATCAAAAGCAGGTTTCTGATGTTTGCAAAATTGAGTGCGGAAAAGGGAAGCCCGACGGAATGCCAAAGCATTGAGAAAGAGCAAAAGCGAAATTCTGATGTTTGTAAAACTGAGCGCTAAAAAAGGAAGTTTGGACGACAGCCATGCAATCGAAAAAGCCAAGAGAACAGAATAAATGGAGCTTGCCAAATTGTTTTATGGTTAACTTTCCAATTATTTATGTTTCTAAATAATAAATTCAAAACAATCTGCATCCATCATTTTTATGACGATGTGCTATCCTAGTCCTTTTATAATACATTAGCTGTGAGCACGGAAAAAATGGAGTCAAAACAAAGATTAAGTAGAAATATTAAAAATCTATATCTTGACCCTAACAATTATAGATTTGTTGATAATGATAATTACGTACCCATTTCAAATGACAAAATTACAGACTCAAATATTCAAAAAAGAGCAAGACTCTTTATTGAAGGAAAAAAGAGAGAGGGCGTAAAAGACCTTCTAAATAGCTTTAAAGCAAATGGTTTTTTAAACGTTGATGTGATTCAACTAAAAGCTCTCGGTGATCACAATTTCCTTGTACTCGAAGGTAATAGAAGAGTCACTGCTTTAAAAATATTACAAGAAGAGTATCAGGCAGGATTGGATATTGGAAAGCTTAACCCTGAAATCTTTAAAAAAGTACCATCTGAAATCTATCAAGACCAAGATGAATCCGAACATCTAATAATAATGGGTCTAAAGCATATTAGTGGAAATAAAAAATGGCCTGCAATAAATCAAGCTAAACTCATACATGATTACTTAAAACCATTTTGGTCAACCGGGGAATATTATTCTGAAGAGAATAACCTTTGCCAATCATTAGGTATAACAAAGGCGAAACTACGTAGTTCTCAAAGAGCCTACCATTTAATACTTCAATATAAAGAAAGTGATTATGGTGATCAATTTGAGAGTGATATGTATTATACATTCGCTGAAATAACCAAAAAACCTGCAATAAAAAAATGGATAGAATGGAATGATGACTCATATGCAGCTACTAATGAGGAAAATATTTTACGCCTGTTTTCATGGCTGTCTGAAAAAGAAGAGATAGAAAATCTAGATGAAGAAGAGATTGATGAAAATAGAAAGTATCCCGCTATTATCACCAAATATAGAGAAGTTCAGGACTTAGCAAAATTTATAAGTAATGAGGATGCACTAGAGGCTATGGAAAGTAGCGGTAGTCTTGCTCGGGGGCTTTTAGTAAGTGGAAGCATAGAACAAGAAAGCTATGCGAAAAACTTTGATAAGCTAAAATCTAGTATCTCAGAGCTAGACAGGTTGAAGGGGCTACTTCAATCTGATGATATTGAGGAATTACGAAAGTTAAATAAAAAATTTGATAGTATTCTTCCTGATAGGTCGGAGCTCGATATACAATCAGACAATGTTCTGGTATGTTTTGAAAAAGGTAAAATAAACCACTTTTCTTCTATAGAAATAGGTAGCTATAAGCTACTAGAAAACTTCAACCTAGATAAACTAAATCTTATAAATATTTTTGCTGGTTTTAACAATACGGGTAAAACAACATTGTTAGAAGCTATATACCTTCTAACAAAACAAAATAATATTGGTGCATTCTTTGAACTCACCCGACTAAAGAATAAGTTAGATAAATTAAATACAGAGTACTTGAACAGTTACTTTAAACAGAATGTATCTATAAGCGGAAATTTTAATAAAATTAAAACAGATGTGAAAATAGAAAAATTTCAGGCTACTGATATAGATCAAAAAGATGATTACATATCATCTTATAAACTTAAGTCAATTATAGATGGCGCTGAACTAACAACCACAACACATACCTTCAAGCATAACCCCATTCAAAGGTTTTCAGATAGTGTTGAAATACTTTGTCACAGTATTTTAAAGAGTCCATACTTTTATAATAAAACGGAGGTTATCAGCACCCATAGTAAAAATGTAGAATCTAAGGTTTATCAAAAAATTGTTAACTTTATTTCAATACATATTGATAATAACATTAATGGAATAGAATTTACTGAAGATGATTCAGTAAAAAGGTTTCTTGTAGATTCCCGAGTATTTCCTGATAGATCTGTTGATCTAACCAGTTATGGTGAGGGGTTACAAAGAATTTTCGAAATTTCATTAGCCTTTGCATACTGTAAAAATGGAGTCTTGTTAATTGATGAGCTTGAAACAGCAATACACAAGTCTCTTCTCAGGGATTTTACTAAGTTTATACAAGAGTTAGCTATAGAATTTAATGTTCAAGTTTTTATTACATCCCACTCAAAAGAATGTATTGATGCATTTGTTGAAAATAAGTTTAGTAATGGTGAAATATCAACTTATTTTTTAGAAAGTAATGGTAGCTTAGTTGATGCAACTTACATCAGTGGTGATAAATTAATGAGCTATATAGATAGCATTAATTTTGACCTAAGGGGAACTGGTAATGAATAAAGTAATAATTACTTTTTGCGAAGGTGATCATGATATTGCAGTTTTAAGCAAGCTACTATCAATAGATGGATACTCTCCATATAGAAAGAAAGTAAAAGATTTCCCTAACCCATTCAATCAACTATATATAAACATATTGTCAGAAAATATTATTGAAGATAGTGAGTTTAAGTTTCAAAGACCAAATAAATATATCCCTTTTGTAGCACTTTCAAAAGATGATGTATTAGTGATATTTCATAACTTAGGGGGTGATGGAAATATATTAAATGGTGGTACTAAGTCTATTATAGATAAGTATATTGAGCTGAATGATGAAGCCCTAAGAAAAGTGAATAAATATGATAAAATAAACTTTAGATTTTTATATTTTCTTGATGCGGATGATATAGGTGTCGAAGACCGATTGTCTGAGGTTAAGGATCTATTAGAACTAGATAGCATTGAACACCATCAAATACATCCAAAAGATTCCTTTGAAGTGGGGTGTTATGTATTTCATGATAGAAAGAATAGTTCAAAAAATGGAACGTTAGAAAATTTATTATTAGACCTTATGAAACTTAATAATGAGCAGGTTTTCGATCATAGTCTTAAGTTTATTAATGATAATAAGTTAAATTCTGATCGACAAAAAAAATATATATGTGGCTATGAAGTAGATGACAAATATGCAGGAGCTATTCAATTCAAAAGAGATAAATCAATTATTTCAATTGCTGGGCAACTCCAGTTTTCTGGATCAAATAATTCTGTAATTATTGCTAATAGTGATTATATCCAAACTGATGATATCAAAGGCAATAATTGCTGTAACGATATACTAAACCTTTTCTAATGATCTCGGCTTTGAAATTAAAATAACCAGTCAATCAACCCGACAAGCGGGTTATTTCCGCGTTATTTTCTATTTTCGAGAGCAATCAGTGGAAAAAAATCATTGTTGAAAGAGCGGAAAGTTGAGTACTGTGACTCAAGGTTTGATGTGAAAAAGCTAACGCAGATGTGGAAAATATAATCCTGTGAAAAAGCAAAA
>CAZYTB010000189.1:0-3713 GCA_964650375.1 uncultured Campylobacterales bacterium
CGGTTACTTCGGTAGTGTCGGTTCGATTCCGACCCTCGGTACCAATTAAGAAATAGAATCAACAGTCTAGCAATGAATTCTAAGCTTACCCATCTAACTACCCACCATCCTCAAAATGCTTAAATTGCCGTATCTTCTATACAAAAAGAACATTAATTTATTGCTCTCAATAATACTTCCACACCATAATTTGCGCTAAAATAGCACCCTTCAGTAACTCTATGATCCTAATAAAATCCAATCGTCTTCTTTTTCGGTTCTACATCCAACAAAACAATGTCGCTAGCCATCAATGTCAGTTTTTGTTCTCCCTCACTTTTATGGCGGCATGCTGCTTCACTACAGGCATTGTACAAGGCCTGCTTCTGATCACGTGGGGTGAGTGTAATTAATTGTTCAATCACATCCGTGCTGAGCGTAGCGTTAAAAAATGTTCCCCACAAATTTTCACTCAACAAATCTTTATAGACTGATTGGGCAATAGCATTCATTTGCTCCAATGTCGGTGGTTCAATTATATAAATACTAAACCGTGATTTTATGGGCATGGGTATTGTTTCAATACAATTTGCAGAAGCAAACCAGTTTATTGCACTGCAATTCATTGGTATTTGTAATGATTCATCAACAAAGGATTTTGCTGTCTCTCGTTCTAGTAATGTATATAAACATCCCAATGGATCATATCTTTTGTCTCCTCCAACTTTATCAATTTCATCAATTAATAAGATTGGGTTAGCTACATTACTTTTTCTAAGACTGTTTGATACCATTCCAGGTTTACCTTCTGCCCACGTTGTACTTGAACCAGCCAGTACAAACCCAGCCGATGTCGTCGCTAAATCAGCTTGAAAGAAATCTACTTTTAATACTTTAGCCAGTTCTCGTAAAAATCGTGTTTTGCCAACGCCTGGTTCACCCACTAATAAGATTGGAGGCACATACATAATCGCAGGCTGAATGAGCATTGAAAGACGCAATGTTTTAATATATTGATCAATGACAATATTAAAATTTGGGAATTTTATTCTTAATTCTTCCAGGTCAGACATCCTTTGTTCATTCATCGTCGCATATGGCCGCCAATTCCCCTCTTCAAGTAGAGATCTTAGCCTAGGAGTTAAAGCGCCTAATCGAGTCTCATTGGTAAGAAGATCTTCTACCTCAGTTATACTAAAAATAATCATTCCATCTTTAGGGTCACCCATCATTGAGTGCTTCCCATCAATAATCTCTAATTCTAGATTATCCAAAAAATTTATAGCATTGCCTAGGATATAATCCTCGATAAGGATTTTTTTAAGTTTATTATTTTTCTTCATTATTAAATCACTTAAGCTTTTGCATTTTTCGGTACCACTTCTTTCTGATCCGCATCAATTCGGGCTCAACGGGTTTCCTACCGGTTCTCGACTCAACCTTACCTTCGTACCAGAACTTTTCAGCAGCGTCAGCTTCATAGCGCTTGCGAAGTAAATATGGTCTGAGTTTCATTACAGCTTCAAAGGCATGCTTTCCATCATAATTTAATGTATAACACTGCTTATTGGTTGCGTGTGTTCTCTTAACTGTAAATATTTTTGCATGAATACCTAATATTTCTTGAAACCGCTCAAGTACTTCTAAATTGTTCTGCCCGACACAAAACTTTAATCTGTAACAGACTTTATTATTTTTGCCATATTTTTGTTTTAATATATGTATACAGCCTTCACCATCTGTAAACCCTTCTGCCCAAGCTAGATCAAGCATCTTTGTGCTGCATTCTAGTTCATTACTATTGTTCTCTAGCCTCTCATCAACCTCAAAACCTAAATTCATTTGTGTCATTAAAATCTCCACATGACAGTACACTATGTGTACCTGTATATTCAAAAATAATCCACCTCGCTTTGGATGGATTTGAATTAAATGTACACTATGTGTATTTTAGTGTCAACTACTGTATATTCAATTTTATGTTTTATACAGAAAAGCTCAAGTAAGCCTTCAGGCATATCCCGATGGTTTTCGGTGTCTATAGCAAGCTCCCAGCTCATCCAAGTGCGCCTGCCAACTCTTACTGTTTTCGCCGCATCTTCTTGTGTATAGCCATATTTTTTGCGTAATGACTTAAGTTGTTCTGGGGAGATCGCCACGAGCGTTCCTTCTACTGGGTATCTAAATCCCTACTATATTCGTTTTTTGATGATAAAAACAGAGGTTAAGTGAAAATCAACCAACTCTCACAACACTTGTGCTTGCTAAATTTTGTATTTATCAAAAATATTCTCAACCACCCCCTTCACATGTGATTCAAAAAGAGCTCGCACTTTTATAACGTTACCTCCCGTTATAGCTAAAGGTACAAATGTACTGGCTGCTAAAGCAGCCAAATAGATAGCGTCCATAACAAAAGGAAAGTCATTCCTGAAAATCATGACTACAAACATAAGTAAGCACAACAACAAACCTAAAAACCCACAAATAGCCAATAAACCAATGAGATTTGCAGCCAGCCCCACATAAGTTAATGGTAAAAAACAGGTCTTTTTTTCAGCTATAAATCATGTAGGCTAAGGCTTTGAGTGAGATTGCTTGTAATGCGTTGTAAAAAAATGCCCTTATTGTCAAAATAACCATGTCATAAAAAAGGGTAAGCAAACCAATATTCAACGTTATCAATGCAAGAATTGTAATAAGAAATTCTCTTCTATAAGAAGGTCAAAAAGACAAAACCATACACTATTCCAAGACTATTTTTATCACCGCCAAACAGTAGCAGAATTAGCCTTGAAATATAGCCATTGTGAACGTTGGGTTAGACGGCAAATAAGACAATATCAACCCCAGATAAAAGCACCTATTCCAAGGGCTGTTACATTGGTCATGGATGCCACCTTTTTTGGCAGACGAAAAGATAAGTTCGGTGTATTGGTTGCTAAGGATGTGAAAACATCACAAGTGATTTCCTATCAGTTTATCCGTACAGAACAGGTCGATAGTTACCAGCAGATAGTAAAGAGCCTACAGTTATCTGGTTTTAGCATCAATAGTCTTACTATTGATGGCAAGAAAGGCTTGTTTCATGCCTTTACAGGCATTCCTATACAAATGTGTCACTTTCATCAGCAGGCTATTATGACGCGGTATTTAACCCAAAAACCTAAACTTCCTGCAGCAATTAATTTAAGACGAATAGCTTTTTATTTGAGAAGAACATCGCAAAGTAGGTTTACACAACTACTTGATGCTTGGCAGCACAGACATGCTCAGTTTCTAGCAGAAAAGACACTAAACCCTGAAACGGGAAGATCACGTTATACCCATCAAAGAGTGCGCAGTGCGCACCGTAGTTTACGTGCACATTTACCTTATCTATTTACACATCATAAATATCCTGACTTTAATGTTCCAAATACGACAAATTCATTAGATGGTGGGGTGTTTTCACCATTAAAAACATTACTCCGTATTCATCGTGGTATTAGCCAAGAGTTGAAGACTAAGCTGATCGTTGATTATTTGGAAAATCATTGAATATCAGTCTGAAAAAGACCTGTTTTTTACCATTAACTCGGAAAAATACTAAACCAATATTATTTGAGTTTGCTTGATGATGGTGGCTATGATCATGATTGCTCATAGGCGTTATGAATTAGTTGTAATCATGTTTAGCTCATTTTTAGCATCAGCAATGATATGCCGTGCACCATTCAATATTACTAGTGCAA
>CAZYTB010000190.1:0-3684 GCA_964650375.1 uncultured Campylobacterales bacterium
AAATTAAATATATATATTTCATTTTCGCTCACTTCCTATAACTTCACTTATTTGATGAATTCCATCTTGTCGCATAAGCTCTAAAATACATTCATTTATATCTTTAATCAATTTTGGACCTTGAAATATAAATGAAGTATATATTTGCACTAAACTAGCGCCTGCTTTAATTCTTTTATAAGCTTCCTCAGCACTATCTATGCCACCAACTGATATCAAAATAGTTTTGCCATAAAATTCTTTTGCTATCTCTTCAAAAAGCTTAAAACTTTTCTCTTTTAAAACCTTGCCACTAATCCCACCAAAATCTTTCGCGTTTTTTAGTAGTGTGTAGTCAATCGTAGTATTTGCAGCTATAATCCCGTCCGCTCCATTTTCTATAGCAACTCTGCAGATATCAAGTGCATCTTTTGTTTCTAAATCAGGTGCAATTTTTAAAAGTATAGGCTTTTTTGTTAAACTTTTTGCCAATAAGAAAAGCTCTTTTATAAATTTTTTATTCTGCAAGTCTCTTAAACCAGGAGTATTTGGAGAAGAGATATTAACAACCAGATAATCACTTAAATCTTTAAAAGTTTCTATCAGTATTTTATAATCATCTAGTGCATCTTCCTGCGATGTAGTTTTGTTTTTACCTATATTTGCACCAAGCGGAGTAGCAAAAGGATATATCTTTTTTACTCTTTTTACTATTTTCACCATGCCATCATTATTAAATCCCATGGCATTTTGAATACTTTGCTCATCTACATATCTAAACATTCTTGGTTTTTTGTTCCCAGATTGAGGCTGTGGGGTAACAGTTCCAAACTCTACATGTCCAAATCCAAGAGCTGTGAGCATTTTTATCATAGTTGCATTTTTGTCAAATCCAGCAGCAAGACCAACAGGATTTAAAAACGAAACACCAAAAAGTTCTTGCTCTAGTGCTTTATCTGCCACGAAGTATCTAGTTGCCAATATAGAAGTTACAAATTGGAAATAATTAGAAAAAAATCTAAAAGTACATTCAGCTATATTATGTGCATTTTCAGGACTAAATAAAAACAAAATTTTTTTTATAAATTTATAAGTTAGCAAAATTACATACCGCCCTTTTAAAAATTATAAGATTATACAAAAAAATGGATAAATATTTGATTATACAGCATAAATTGCTAGCGCAATAAAAAATTAAGGGTATTTAAAGGCATTGCAAACTGATTTATTTTGCGATGCCTTTTGCATGATATTGTAAAAATTCAGAAACCAAATCAGTTTGTTTTTTATCTAATGCTGCCCTTTTTGCCATCACTTTTAGAGTTGGCGGCCATTGGTTAGCTGTAAATTTTGTTGATTTTGGAAGAGTATGGCACATTAAACATCTTTCACTAAAAATGGATGAGGCTATTTTCCATGTTTTGTTCATATTTTTTGATAATTTTGCATATTTTATCCAAGCACCTTTATGAACACATATTACATTTTCTCTCATTCTATCAGTAGTCACAACTCCAGCTAAAAATTTTCCTCTTTTATTGTGAACCATTACTACATCGTTATTTTGTATTCCAAGTTTTTGGATTAATCCACATAGGCTCTCTTTTGGTAACTTCATAGAGACCTCTGAGCCAATTATCTAATTGAGAATGCATTCTATATTTAGGATGAGATGATACTAGATGAAATGGATATGCTTTGACTTCTTTTTTATTACCTAACCACTCCATAGGTTCAAACCAAGTAGAATGAGCATGGCAATCATTATATTTGTACTTCTCTATGGTATTTGAATATATTTCAATTTTACCAGAGGGAGTTCCAAGAGGATTTTTAAGAGGATTTTTTCTAAAATCTCCATATTTTACCCAACTTTGTGCTTACTAAAGGTTTCCTTTACCTTGCACACCTTTTAGTTTAAGATACTCCTCACATGTAGCACTAAGTTCTTCATCGTTTCCTATGGCTTCTACTTTCCCGTGTTTTAAAACTATAATTCTGTCTGCTTTTTGTATAGTGCTTAATCTATGTGCTATTACAAAGGTTATCTTATCTTTTATCAAATTCTCTAAGGCTTGGCTTATTTTTTGCTCACTCTTAGAATCAAGTGCACTTGTAGCTTCATCTAGTATCAAAATTTTTGGATTTTTATATATTGCTCTTGCTATGGCAATTCTTTGCCTTTGACCTCCTGAGAGATTTGTGCCAAATTCATTTAGGTTTGCATGAATACCATCTTTTAAATCTTCTATAAAATCATAGGCATTGGCCTTTTTTAGTGCGTCTTTTACTCTTTCTTCGTCTATCTTCTGTCCATAAGCAATATTGGCAGCAACACTGTCATTAAATATATATACTCTTTGAGTAACAATAGCCACGGAGTTTCTCACGCTTTTCAGGGTAAATGATTTCAAATCTATGCCATCAATTTTTATGTTTCCGCTAAATGGATCAAAAAATCTTACCAATAAGTTGGCTAGTGAACTCTTTCCCCCACCGCTATCACCTACAATTGCTATAAATTCACCCCGATTAACTTCAAAATTTATTCCATCAAGTGCAATTTTCTCATCATATTTTAAAACTACATTTTCATATCTGATTTTTTGAATAATATCAGGTATATTTTTATCTCCACCTTTTATACTTGCTTCGTGGTCAAGCAAGAAAAAGATTCTCTCACTAGCAGCAACTGCATCTTGCATTTTGTTATATAAGCCAGAAATTCTCTTGATGGGAGTATATAGCATAAAAAGGGCGGTTAGAAAAGAAAAGAAACTTCCAACACTCATGGTGCCCTCTATTACTTCTCTTCCGCCAATAATTATAACAGTTGCAACTCCAATTGATCCTAAAGTTTCCATGATAGGGCTGATTATCGCAGAGACTTTGATGCTTTTCATAGTTAAGTTGAAATATTTTCTATTCTCTTCTTCAAATAGCTTATGCTCATGCTCTTCTGCAGAATTCGCTTTTATTATTTCGATATTATTAAATATTTCACTGAGCCTTGCTGTGATATCTGAAATTTTTTCTTGAGATAATCTTGATATTTTTTTCATCCTTTTGGCAAGTCTGCTAAGTGGATAAATCGCAAGCGGCATGATAATAAGAGCGAAAAATGCTAACTCTTTACTCTGATATATAACAACAGCCGCAAGACCAATTATGGTAAAAATTTCTCTAAAAAATTCGGGAATAAGACTAGATACGACTGATTTGATTCTCTCGACATCATTTGTGTTTCTACTTATAAGTTCACCTGAGCGGTATTTGTGGAAAAATGAAATATCCAATGTGAGTATATTATTTAGTAAATTATTTCTGAATCTGCGTATAATATCCTGCCCGATATATTCTGTAAAATATGTCTGAAGATAGCGTCCGCTTTCTTTTATCACATATATCAAAATAATAGCGTACGGAAGAAGATTTAACATCTCCCTGTCTTTTGCGATAAATATCTTATCCAAAAGCGGCTTGACAAGATATGCAGAAGCAGCTGTGCCGGATGAAGTTAAAATCATACCAACTATGGCAAGTATAAAGTAAGGGATATAATCTTTAAAATATGGAGTAAATCTCTTAAAAATATTTTTTAGATTATTGTTCATCTGTTTTTTCCCATTGTGTACCATTTACAGTATCCATTAGTTGTATATTCATGATTGCCAATTCATCTCTTATCTTATCAGCACTTTTATA
>CAZYTB010000191.1:0-3684 GCA_964650375.1 uncultured Campylobacterales bacterium
TTCACCAAATATTTGAGACTTTTTTTCCAACTGTTCATTGTCGTACCGTTGTTTGATCCCTTCATAGCTAACAGGAGGAGACGCTGAATTAGATTCATAATAATTTTGGAAGCACTTGTCTCGAGCTTTCTCTGCTGCCCTCATCATTTCTAATTCATTAGGAGCTGCTTGATTGATTGCTCGTTCCACAACGGATCTACAGTGTGATGAAGCATCTGCTAATACAGGCAGGGGAGAAGATAGCATAAGTATTAGGATTAGAAGGTGGGCTTGCTTGAATTGAGTGAGGAAACTGCTCAAGATAGTTCTCCATTTTCGATAGTTAATGAATAATCAATATGTCACTCTATACTATGAAAAAGAAAAGTAATAGCTAAGCCAGGGCAAGATCATTATAATTTCAAATCAAGGGAACTAAACAACGGTTAAATCGATCAGATCTCCAAATAACTTAGGAGAACTAATCCCATGAACGATTTTATGACACACTTTGGCACCATTCCCGATCCTAGAATAAAACGTTGCCGCCAACACGAACTTATCGACATACTCTTTTTATCCATCTGTGCCGTCTTATGTGGCGCTGACGGATGGGAAGAAATAGAAGACTTTGGCCATGCTCGCCTTAGTTGGCTTAAGCGATCCTTTTTATTTGAAAATGGCATTCCCACCCATGACACTATTGCCAGAGTATTAAGTCGATTAAACCCAGATGTACTGCAATCCAGCTTCATATCATGGATAAACTCAGCCTGTGAACTCAGTAACGGCGAAGTGATTGCACTTGATGGTAAAACCGTGCGTCGCTCCTTTAAAAAAGGCGATAGAAAAAGTGCTATTCATATGGTCAGTGCGTGGGCTCATGATAACGCCCTTGTTCTAGGGCAACTAAAAGTAAACAACAAAAGCAATGAAATAACTGCTATTCCAGCCTTACTAGAACTGCTCGAACTAAAAGACTGCATTATTACCATTGATGCCATGGGCTGCCAAACAGCCATTGCAGAGAAAATAATAAGCAAAGGTGCTGATTATGTATTAGCACTCAAAGGTAACCAGGGTCACTTATCAGAAGAGGTGAAACACCTATTTGAACAAGACACCTTAACCGAACTAAAACATGATTGCATAGAACATATTGATACGGGGCATGGACGTAACGAGAAGCGAATTTGTCGTCAAATAGAAATCAACACTAAATGGTTACCAGAAAGTCACCGTTGGTCTAAACTGAAAACGATTATTGAAATAACAGCAACACGAGAAACTAAGACGACGAGTACCACGGAGAGGCGCTATTACATTAGCTCGCTATCACTCGATGCTACGCGAGCAAACTCGGCCATTCGTCAACATTGGTCCGTGGAAAACTCATTGCATTGGGTGCTGGATATGGTTTTTAGAGAGGATGAGTCTCGTATTAGACGAGGTCACGGCGCTGAAGTCATGAGTACCTTACGGCGAATAACATTAAACTTATTGAAAAACAACACAACAAGAAAAGCAGGTTTGAAGCGAAAACGTAAGATGGCAGCGCTTGATGAGGATTTTTTATCTACTTTGATTTCAGGCGGTTAAAATGCTCTTGCCCTGGCGCATAGTGGCTGCTGTTATTTGCTCCTCTTGTATTTCTGTATTAGCGCTATCAAATATAGTTTGATAGCGCGCATTACATAAGGCGGCAGAATCCCCTAATTCACGATAAAGTGGGTGCTCAGTGATAAGAGGATCTATTTTCCCCAATGCATTGTGTCGATAACTAGACCACGGGTAGTCGGCACTGTTTTTAACTATATCAGCCTTGATAGGATTCATTTCGATATATTTGTATAAAGTAAATAAATAATGCTCGCTATCAACCAGACTAGATTTAAATCTTCCTTCCCAAATAGTACCGGTTCGGTTCCGAGTAGCATTAAAATAACGCACATAACGATTTGCCATTGACTGCATAAACTGGCTAAGCTGTGCTTTGTCTTTTGGAGTGATAAGCAAATGAAGATGATTGCTCATGATGACATAAGCGTGTAAATAACACTCTGTCTTGGATAAAGAGAGTGAAATATCCTCTATGATCCGAGCCATATCTTCTTCTGACTCGAAAATATCTTGTCGGTTATTGCCGCGATGCATAATATGCAATGGTTGATTAGGAAGAACTATTCTGGATAAGCGTGCCATGATCGTGACTATACAGTAGCTAATTTACAAAATCAAGCTGGCTGACCCCTTGATGTCCGACCCCTTGATGTCCAGTCTCATGTTGAAAATAAAGATAAGATCATTATTTCTAGTATTACTTATGCTGAACTGAGGTTTGGCGCTATTGGTAAAAAAGCATCGCCCAAGCATAATGTGATTGTGGATGAATTTATGGAGCGTATTGATTCTGTACTTGCATGGGATAAGGAAGCAGTGGAAGCAACAACTATTATAAAAAAGGCATTAGGTGATGCTGGACAGATGATTGGTAATAATGATGCCATGATAGCTGGTCATGCTATTTCAGCAGGGTGCATATTGGTCACCAACAATGTTAAAGAGTTTAAACGCGTGCCTAAATTGACCATTGAAGATTGGTCAAAGAGTTAAAATTCACCATTCTTTTTAAAGCGCCATACCAGCATAGTATCGCACAACAATATGCACATTACGCATATTAATATATATTATGTAACAATTGTGACAACTAAATCATATGTTTGGCATTTTACATGGCATATCAAGATGTTTCATACAAAGATAAAATTGAGATTTTATTAAACCATCACACTATTAAAACTTCGGTGAAGTTAAGCCACGTGCTTAGGGTTTCACGTAACTCAATCATAAATTGGCGTGATGATGCTAGTAAAATTAATACAGAAAATCGTGATTCCATTGATTTCTGGTACTGCAAGGTTATTGGGTTAGATTTGCTTAATGATATTAAGATTGAATCTACAGTCTTACCTGATAACTTCTTTTTTGAGCCTAATTTAAAAGATGTATTAGCAAGACAGTTAAGTTTTGGCTCATTAGAAGTTGAAGTATCTGTTGATGAAGGCAAATTTAAACAAGTTATTGATAATATTATTCCTCATGATATGAACACTCAAGCTGTGCTTGAAGTGGTCGGCGTGGCTAATGCAACACGGCGAATGATGGATGCTGTTAGTGAAAATAGTTTTGTCATCGATTCAAGGCAGATCCGTGATTGGCATTATAATTTGATGCAAGGTATTCGTCGTGATGCGGGTCAATATTCTACAAACATTCGGAGTGTCCCTGATGCAGAAGTTGCTACCACTGATCCTGATGATATTGAAGCTGAAATAGAATATTGGGTGAGTAAATATCGAGGAATAAAAACAGTCATGGATATTGCTAAAGCACATGCTCACTTTGAATCTATACACCCCTTTGGTGATGGGAATGGTCGTGTCGGCCGTTTAATTATGACAGCACACTATTTACAAGCAGGATTAATGCCTCCTGAAATTAATGGTTATAACAAAGCAATGTATTATGCGACGTTAGAACACGCTCAAATATCTGGAAATATTAAGCCGCTTGCTGTTTTCTTATGTGAACAATCTAAGCGTTTAAATGAATCATACTTAAACAAACCTTCAAGGGTTCAGCTGTTTAAAGAATAGCCAAATCGCCCTGCAATATGCCCGTAATTAATGATGTTTCTTATTT
>CAZYTB010000192.1:0-3683 GCA_964650375.1 uncultured Campylobacterales bacterium
TAATTGTAAAGTTATTTTAAAGAATTCAGGGGTTTTTAAGGTGGCAACTAATTATTTTACTTTAAATTTTGCTACTAAAATTATTTTTGAATCCACTGAAATATATCTAAAATTACAATTTTATTGCTATCTATGAGATAAGGAATCGTATAGCCTTTAAAAATCAAATCTCTTACGGCTTTATCATCATAATAATATGATTTTCTAAATTTATAGGGCATATTTGGTAATTTTTCTATCTTCTTATTTAGTTGGATTTTAAAATTTATTGCTTTATTGCTCGGGTCATTTGCTATAAAACTCATAATTTTTTTAAGAGCATTTACATATATTCTATTATAACCATATTATAAGTTTGTTGAAAACTGTTCCATCTCTTTTAGGTATTCAGAATGGTCCAAATATTCACCAGTGCCATTTTTATATCTATCGACTGCATCAGATACTTTTTTTTCAGCTTCCTTGGTTGCAATAGAAGGATAGCCATCATCTACTAAATCATATAACATTTCTTGCAATCTCTCTTGTATATTGATACCGCTTGCTACGATACTTTTATACAACTTATCTTCTAGTTCTATCTTTACGGTTTGCACTTTATGCCTCCTCGTAAGCTTAATTTTATTGTATATTATATCACATTCGATATCAAAGCACAAAATTAAAAATGATTCCTCTAAAAACTTGTCCAGTTATTTTAATTCCATGTTCACAACTCCACAACTCTCTCAAACATCTCTTTTATCTCCATCTCGTGGCTAATCAAATATATCTGCCTATACTGTTCTTTTATAGCATGAAAAGCCTCCAAGATTTCCATACGCCTGCTTTCATCTTGGCTTCCGAAAACTTCGTCAAATGCTAAAAATTCCACAGAACCTGCTCCGCTTAGTTCACCGAGTGTTTTTGAGATGGCGATGTGTAGGACCAAGTTTGCCAAATCTATTTCCCCGCCTGAAAAACGCTCTATCAGGTACTTTTTGCCCTCGTCGTAGATGTAAAAGTCAAAATCGTTACTTACTTCTATGTGTTGGTATTTGCCTTTGGTGATGCGCGCGTATATATCTGAGGCTATTTATGAAATTCTTGGTGCTACTTTTGAGTTTAGTTTGGTTTTAAAATCACTTAGGCTTAGTTTTATCTTTTCATAGTCGCTCAAATCATCTTTTTTTGTTTGTACTTTTTTAGTTGGGTTTCATTGTTATCTAGGGAATTTTGGATGGTTTTTATCTCACCTTCAAATTTAGCAATTTTCTCTTTTAGTTCTCCCATAGCACAGTATTGATTTTCTTTTTCTTTTTGGATTTTGTCAAATTCTTCTTGTTTGGCTTTGTGTTTTACCTCATCATAGTTTATGGTTTTGGCTTCATTTTCTTTGTTTTTTTGTTCTACATGTAGAGCTTCTGTTTTCTTTTTTATAGTCTCCAAATCCATCTTATCAAATATATACTCTTTATCACTAGGAGAAACCCACTCTCCAAACTCTTGAAACTCTTGCATAAGATACCAAGCGCCAACCGAGCAGTGGAGCATCATAATGTTTTTTTTATTTTTATCTATGTTTTGCTCACACAATTCTATCTGTAAAAGAGCGATACTGTCATCATTCATATGTGGTAAAGCATGAGATATCACATCTTCAAACTCTATCTTTTTATACTCCTGATTATATGCTACATGTACATTTTCAAAATTTTCAAATATCTTTAGTATTGGTGAGCTTAGATTTGTTCTTGGAGTTGAGTGATTGCCTGCAATCATAATAAATGGGATGTTTAAAGAATCTATGATTTTAAACTGCTCAAGAGCAAAAGTGATGGCACGATTTGAGGGGCTTGAACGGTGAAATAAATCACTTGTGTGGATGATGTAATCTTGTTTTATCTCTTGGATTTGTTTTATAACTTGCGAAAAAGCATCATAAAAGTCGGCTTCTCTTTGGTTTATATTATCCTCACTTAAGACATCAAGGTCATTAAATCCCAAATGAGTATCACTAAAATGTATGATTTTCAACAATCCACCTCTACTTAATCCCATCGCTTACAACGATATACCAGCTATCTTTAAAGCAGATTCAATATATAACTTTCTCATAGCTTTAGTAACGGGACCCGGCTTGCCATCCGCGATTTTTTTGCCATCAATCTCAATTATAGGATAAATGAAAGTTGTAGCACTAGATAAAAAAGCTTCATCAGCAGCCAATGCTTCTTCTACACTAAAGAGTCTTTCTTCTATTTTTACATTGTGTTTCCGTGCGAGTTCGAGTAAAATTTTTCTTCTAATTCCTGATAAAATTGAATTAGACAATGGTCTTGTTATGATTTTATTATCTTTAACTATATAAGCAGAAGATGAAGTACCTTCAGTCACAAAACCGTCTTCAACCATCCAGCCCTCATAAGCTCCTTTTTTATCAGCTTCTTCTTTTGCTATGCATTGACCCAAAAGAGAGATTGATTTTATATCCCTTCTTTTCCATCTGATGTCATCTACTGTAACAACTTTTACACCAGTTTTTGCCTGCGGACTATCTATAATATTTTTTGAAAATGTAAATGCCATGACAGCAGGGGAGGTATCTTTAGGATATGAAAAATCACGAGGAGCAACACCACGAGTGACCTGCATGTAAACCCCACCCTCTTTTAAATCATTTCTTTTTATAAGTTCATGCAACATGACTAAAAATTCATCTTTGCTTATCGGCCATTTTAAATTTATCTCATTTAGACTTCGCTCAAATCTCTCCAAAAAAGGTTCTCTATCAATTACAGTATGATTTATCACAGGAACAACTTCATAAACACCGTCACCAAAAAGATAACCTCTATCAAAAATGGATACCTTTGCCTCGTCTTCTTTTAAATATTTACCATTTAAAAAAACTATTTTTTTCATATTTCTGCTCCATTAGACTTCTTGCAAAACTCATATATGAACGACTCTGCAACCGGTGAGTCAAAGCTTTAGCTTTGGGGTACCCACCGTGCGAAGCTTTAGTGATGATATGAGTTTTGCAAGAAGTCCATTAGTTAAATACTGATTTTATCCATCTTTTGATAAAAAAGAAATTAAGTTTTTTACTGTTTACGCAGAAGCCAAAATTTAAATCTTATATAACGGCAATAAAGAAGAAGATAAACAAATATGCCAGACATACTCTTCGGGTTTAAAGTTATAAATATTTAGAGCTATTTTTATGATATAACTATTGTGTCATTTGACATAAATAATATATCATAAAAGGTGTTAAGATGTTAGAACAAAAATATACTTTTTAAATCCAAGATACGCTTTTCTTCAAGAACTAACGGCTCTACTTGAGAAAGAAAGATTATATTACAAACCTGATCTAAAGGAAAAGTTTGAGATGCAAAGAAGCCGTCCAAGAAGACCCTGGAAACCACTATGAAAACCAGGATCAAAGATATGGATATGAAAGAGCTAGGATTCAAAGAACACAATAGATACTTTATACATGAAGATACAAAGTTTTTTATAGAGTTTCCATCCGGTCCTTTAGGTCTTGGGGATGCTCCTGTTGATGAAATAGCTGAAATTGACACAGAAGCCGGCGTATTACGGCTATTAACTCCTACCGATTGTTTAAGGATAGGCTTGCAGCTTATTATCATGGGAACGATGGGCAATGCTTACATTAGGCTATTTGGGTAGCA
>CAZYTB010000193.1:0-3674 GCA_964650375.1 uncultured Campylobacterales bacterium
TTGATAAAGAGCTGGCTGATTTGTATACAATTTTTAAAACCGATGTAAAGGAACTTAACAAAATGGTCAAAGAGAGTACTGTAGACTTGATAAAGTTAGACTAAAATATTGAAAATCAATAAAATGTTAAAAAATGTTAAAATTAACCTTCTAAAATTTATCCATTCTAAAATTTATTTGCTAGCTTTACTCTCAAATAAATAGGAGCTTTTTAACCTAATCTTTCTTTTAAGAAATATTAATACACCTTATTGCTATGAAAAGAATAATTTTATTAATACTTGTATTTTTCTTGTTACCAAATTATTTATTGTATTCTCAAGAATATGAATTCAAAGATGGTATTATACAGGAGAAGTTTGTTGAGGTTAATTCGGTAGAAAGTATCCCCATTTCTATAGCAAAGGGTATAATAGTTCCAAATTACACTCCTCAAGTGACAATGCTTGGGAATAATGCATTTTTAGGTTTACAAACAACTACTTTATTAAAATCTTCGAGTAGCGGTATAAGTAACCAAGATTTTTTCAATCTTAACAGAGCGCCAAATGCGCCAAAGGCATTAAAAAGTATTGAGAGCAATTTACAAACTTCTACAGATTTATACACTGGTAAACAAAATATCAATATTCCGCTTTATAACTTTACAAGTAAGGAAATTTCTGTCCCAATAACACTATCACAATCTACTCCCAATATTAAATCAGGCCAAAAAGAAAGTTGGACTGGCTTTGGTTGGAAATTAAATGTTGGAGGAGAAATTACTAGAAAGATTAATGGAAAAGCAGATGAAGGAGCTAATGGTTATTTTACTACTAGATCTTCCGAAATTGAAAATGCTAAAGATCTAAATATAGGGGATTATTATAATGGTAGAAGAAATAAATGGGATACTGCACCAGATGAGTTCTATTTTAATTTTAATGGTTATTCAGGGTCGTTTATGATTCATAATGGCGGATTAATTGGGTCTTTTTACATAACATCTGATAGTCAACTTAGAATATCGCCTATTTATGAGAACCTTCAGCAAAGTACAATTAGGAAATTAATAGGCTTTACAATTCTTGACGATAAAGGTTACCAGTATTTTTTTGGAAAAGCAGATCCTAATGCAGGAGATAATACTATTGAACAAATTGCTACAAAAACAAAGACTACTTTAGTAAATAGTACAGTTAAAGGCTTACTTTGGAGGCACTACTCAAATGGAACATCTAAAATTTATAATTTCGCGCCTTTTAACACTGCATGGGTTGGTAATCCTTTAACAGGTAGTAGTTATTTTGTTAGAGTAGCTGATATATTACCACTTGATAACAGTTCTTATTTCACAATCACTGGTAATGCATTTACTGATGATAGTTCTGCTAGCAAAATTGAACAAAGTGACTTAGCAACAACTCCTGTAAATGTTGGATGGAAACTTACTAAGATTGAATCTATATTCGGAGAGTTTTCATATATAAATGATTATAAGGCTGATGATGTTATAAAATTTGAATATGACTCTGGTGGATGGGTAGAGTATGATGATGTTCCTCAAAGAACAACTTATAAGTTTAATTTTCTTGGCAGTAATAGTAGTCCCGATAACAATACTGTATACTTTAATCTTAGAGTCAGAAACCCTAATTATCAATATTGTGGAGTTTGTACAGAACAAGATCCTGAGTCTTTTATCATTCCTTATCCTGGCAGAAGAATACCAAGTAGACCGAATGAATGGTCATCAACCACAGTACATGATAGATTACCACATATTTCAACTAAATATTATACCAAAGTTTACAAAAAAACCTCAACATTAAAAAAAATTATAAATAAGTATAACGAATACGTATCTTTTGAATTAGGAACACATAATATAGCAGGTTTTGACCCATTAACCTCAGGGAATTATGGCACAGCTTATACTCCTAAATTATTAAGTAATATTAATTTACATGATAGTAATAATTCCCTAATTTATACTATAGCAAATTTTGGAATTACCTATGCTGGCTCAGGTAACAATATTGATTATATTAGAAATTTAGAAAATTTAGATCAAAAATATATTTTTGAAAAAAAGTCTAATAGTTACTTAATTGATAAAATTATATACCCTACTGGAGGTAATGTTACTTTTAATTATATTGACAATACCATTGCTAGTGTTGAAACAAATACTGTTGAAAATACTACGCTTAAGAAAAGTTTTATTTTTAAAGATGCGGTAAATTACGATGGCCCTAAAACTGAAGCGAAAATTGATGGTAATGAATTTGGCTTTGGGTTAATAACACAAACAAGTAGTTCAGGTATTTACGGAAAATTATATTCAAAAGGGGAAAATAAAGTTTTTAGAACGGTTGAAAGTTATCTGAATGATAAGCTGCAAAGTGTGCATAAATTTACAACGCCCCTCACCCACAAAGATGAAACTAACATTGCTTACATGCGTGGCTCTAGTTCTAATACGATTAACACTAGTTTGCATCGAAAACCCCCAAACCTAAGGGATTTTGAACGAGGTCATGCTGAAACCATAATTCAATATGGAAAAGGCGATGTTAAAAAAACTATTACAACTACAAATAGAACTTATGAAACACCCTATAGTTTAAAAGCGGTAAGGCTAGGAAACTTTGCTTATAATGGAAGCACTGGTTATCAAATAGGTGGAGGTAATAGAACTTATTCATATTATAATTATTATTTTCCAAAAATAAAAACATCTAAAACGACTACCACTTCTTTTTATAATAATGGTCAAATACTTAAAAATATTAATTTAACAAATTTTGAAAAAGGGTATATTAGTGAAATTAAAATTACAGATAGTAAAGGGGATGAGATAATACAGCGGTTTAAATACCCTTTCTCATTAAATTATACTGATCTAACAAACAATAATATTTCAACCTATGGGTTTCCTTATAAGGCCTTAAACACTTTAAATATTGTTAGTAAACCTATAGAAAAGGTCGCTTATCTAAAAAAGAAAAATTCTAATATTGAAAGGTTATTGTCTGCCGAAGTTGATTTATATAGATATCGTTATGATAACACCTACCTTCATACTGAATTAAGCAAAAAGTTAGTTTTTGAAAGTGAAAATTTTGTTAGCGATTATAATACTATAACTATAAATTCATCTGGTAGTATACTTAATGTCTTAGAAAAAGATAGTAGATTAAAATCTAGGGCAAACTATGAATTATATGATGATTTTGGAAATTTACAAGAAGTACGCCTTCAGGATGGGACACCTATAACCTACTTATGGGGTTATGACTCTAGAGTAGTTATAGGTAAAATTGAAGGGAGAACATACGCATCAGTATCATATGCCTTATCTCAACTAAATATTAATATCAATACTTTAAAAACTAGTAAAGATCAAAATTATCTAATACAATCTTTTAATCAATTAAGATCAGAATTAGATGACACATTGATCACTTCATACACTCACAAGCCATTATTTGGCGTTACTTCTATAACAGATAATAAAGGACAAACTTCTTACTATGAATATGACAATTTTGGCAAATTAAAACTTTTAAAAGATGCTGAAGCAAATGTATTGAAAGAGTATAAATACAATTTTATAAACCCACAATAAATTAGCTATGAAAAAATTTATTTTTATATTATTTTTTACCAACTTATTATTTGGTCAAAATATT
>CAZYTB010000194.1:0-3672 GCA_964650375.1 uncultured Campylobacterales bacterium
CCTCCCACTATTTCGACATCTCGATCAGGATTATTCGAAGGGTGGATAAGCAACTGTAGGTTGGGACCAAAATCAATGCGTTCGGTGAGCTGAATTTGCCAATAGCTTTCAAGTCCGTATTGATCCCGTAAATTTCTATCGGTGGGCCGTCCCCACATAAAGGCCAGGCCAATATTGTCTCTTGTGTAGCCGAAGGGTTGTTTGAAAACGACACCAGAACTTAGCGTTTGTTCGAGAGCACGCCGTGCACCCCATGCAACCCCATAACGCAAGAAAGTCGCCAACGCTTGATTCACTTCCTGATCGATAGAAATCGCGAAACCAGCACCGTCAGGGTTATTTGATGTTTTATCCACATGATAGCCATAGAAGCGCCAGACTCCTTTATCCAGTCCTGGCGGCTGGATGTTAAAAGTCAGTTCGCCCTGAACCTGAAATTCGCCCTTGGCAAAACCTTGATCATTCGGAAATGCACTGAAATTAGCATCATTGAAGCCTATTTTTAAACTAAGAAATTCGGCTGCCTTGACTTCAATTGTCGTGCCCAGAGCGCCAATCACAACATGGCGAACCGAGTTGCTCGACACCGGAAGGCCTGCAAAGCCTGTCCTATCGTCCCCCGCATAGGTACTTTCATTGAACTCTCGCCAGGCATCGATCCATCCGATATGTATTTTGACGCGCTCATCCCACACATTTTGCGCCCAATAGGCGGCACGTAGCGTATTAGCCGCATCACTATCACTGGTTGTCCAATTACTTCCTAGAGCTGAGGAAAAACTCGCATTTGTCGTACTGGTAATGTCATGCAGGTACATATAATGGAGGTTAATGGAACCTGTTCCGAACGTTTTATGATCGAATAGAGTCCAACGTACTATTGAGTCCATCTGCCCCGTGAACACATTGTTGTTTTTAGACCTCTGAGTTCCATTCTGCCAAAAAAGGGAGTACATAAAAAGGTAGTCCAGACCTGTTTTTTCGACGATTTTATCACGCAGATCATCATATGCTTTTGCGGCAACTTCTTCTGCATAAGGCGAAAAAACCGGGTCAACGGATAGTTCATCATCTTTATCTGCAAAAGTCTGTGCAATAGTTTGCCCTGAATTTCCAGCCCATACTACGGGCTTATACAGTAGCAGGAATAATACGGCTAAGGCACAGTTAAATGCAGTGCACTTACTATGGCGTAGGTAAAACATAGACCTCCTTATTAAAATTGAGAGCCGAAATGGCCGTTCTATAAACCTATCTCGGCGTATAAATTAAAATGACTCTCTCTAGCAACCAAAACGCGGCTACCGTACCAATCACAT
Source organism: uncultured Campylobacterales bacterium (assembly GCA_964650375.1). Taxonomy (GTDB): domain Bacteria; phylum Campylobacterota; class Campylobacteria; order Campylobacterales; family Sulfurospirillaceae; genus JAADIZ01. The sequence continues at coordinate 1,320 of CAZYTB010000194.1, forward strand.
AGGCCGAGACTAGACATGATTTGCTCCATACATTCAAACGTAGTTGCTGTATGCACCAGGCAATCATCAATAATGCCCCAACAAACAGCAGTTGTCCGATTTCAACGCCGATATTAAAAAACAGCAGGGCCAGCGGTATTTCCCCCTGTGCCAGTCCAATTGCAGTTAAAGCACCGGCAAATCCCAGGCCATGCAATAAGCCAAATACGAAAGCAACCACCCAAGGGTAGCGAAATGTCATACCAATGCGTCCCCTGTGTGCGTGAACTATTTCGGTACATAAAAAGACAATCGATAAGGCAATAGCCGCTTCAACAGGGCGCGGTGATATGTTTACCAGGCCCAGTGTCGCCATGCCTAAGGTAAGACTGTGCGCAACAGTAAAAGCAGTAATGGTTTTTAGCAACATCCATGGGCCACGGACAATTAACCATAGCGCAAGCACAAATAATAAATGGTCTATGCCCATTAAAATATGCTCAATACCTAGGCTGGTATAACGTTCTTCGACATCAATCCAGTCACCTGAACTGGCCTGTAATTGTTCCAGTGGCACGCTGATATTGCCTGCATCATGACTGAATAAACGTTGCACCTCACTGCCATCAAGCCAGCTAACAGAGAGCATAATGCCGTCACGCCGCCATGGTAAAATTAAACTATCCGTTGCTGTTAACGCGGGAGTACAGGAAAATTCATAACTTAAGCCTCCAGGGCTTTGTATGCCTCTTGGGTTGCCAATAAGCGCACAATGTTCGGGCAGGACAGGTGCAGCAAATAAAGACAATAATCCTGGCCCTGTTTGTACATTCAGAGTATAACGGCCATTTTCCTGCTCTATCAGTGAGGCTTGAGAGACACCTATATCATGTGCTGCAGCTGAATTAAACAGTAGTAGAGACAAGACTAGTAATAGTAAATGCAAATTACTGCTCTCCGTGTGCTATCTGAATATCATAATTCTGGCGCAATGTATTGATTTTATCCTGCACAAGCTGTTGTGTTTGTGCCGTCATCCAGTCAGTTGCCAGATAGTTCTGTATATTTGCAAAAGGGGCTATAACAGGCGGGTGACGTTCGCTAATACGCACAAAATGTACGCCATATGTTGACCGCAACGGTCCATGCCAATACTGATCATTAATAGCGATAATCGGACTTGCCAATTGCGGGCCTAGTGTCTGCACTAACTGCTCATTCGAGTAAGCCGACATCTTGCGCCCGAATGAGAGCGTAGTGTCCCCCATATCTTCGGTTGCCAGTCCGTTATTGAGCTGCTTTAGCAAATGCACTGGCACGACTGAGTCGTGGCGAAAAAAGACCTGTTGCAGTGATACCGATTTCGGATAAGTATATTTAGCCTGATTCTGTTGATAGAATTCGAGTAAATCCTGTTGAGTCGGCTCTTCAACCTCACCCATTAACAGTCCGCGCATTTTGCGTATCAAGTTACGCCGCATCCGGGTATCCCTGCGATCCAGGCCTTGTTTATAGGCCTCTAAATAAAGTATTTCATCTTCGACAAAGGCGTTAATTGTCTGTTGTTTTTCTTCTGCACTCAAAACGTGCAAAGCCAGACTTTCGCGCTGCTTGATTAAGTAATCTATGGTTGGCTGGCTGATGATAATCTGCTGCTTTTGCCTGGCAGAATAAAGCATATCAGCCATAAAAAACAGGCTTGCGAGTGCTAGAAAGTGTAATAGGGGTTCTTGTGAAATTTTTTTTAGGATCATACTGAACGGGTAAAATGCGTTTTAAGAGCGGACATTCCATATTATGTTTATGGCGGTAACTTCCCGCGTAAGGCTGGATATTCTTGAGGGGAGTAGGCTTTAGCCTACCCGGATTTTCTCTAACAGTTTCAGATGCTAAATAAGGCGTATGTGAAACTGAAATCGAATACAGTAGCACTACAAGAATTGAGTAATGATGGTGTAGGCTATGTTTATTGAAGATGCTTGTGATGACTTTTACCACCTTGTGGTCTAGCTGCCTAAACAGCTAGGCTCAGGTTCGATTGATGTTTACTTTTTGGCTTTCTTACCCATAGGAACATCGTGGTCTACCCATTTAGGGTCAGCATAAAGCGGATCCGTAATACCTTTTTTACGCATCGCGATACCGGTCATCGCTTCACCTAATGTACGTAAAGCGACCAATGGAGTGAGATAGCTTTGGTCGACAATAGGATTAACTTCCACCAGGTCGATACCGACAATCTTGTTCTGTGCGGATAATCCACGCACTAATTTCATCAACTGTGTTGGCGACATGCCGCCAGGTTCAGGTGTACCCATGCCCGGTGCAAAAGCAGGTTCTAAACAATCTAGGTCGATACTTAAGAAAATATACT
>CAZYTB010000195.1:0-3670 GCA_964650375.1 uncultured Campylobacterales bacterium
TGGGCGAAAGCTCGGCTCTGCTCATCATGACAGGCGGAATAGCCCTGATGTTCCTGCGTGTCATCAGTTGGCACATCCCGCTAAGCATTTTGATATCGATAGCGCTATTTGCATCAGTTTTCCATATGATAGACGGAGCAAGATATCCCGATGCCATGGTGCATCTACTTTCGGGTGCCACCATGCTTGGGGCATTTTTTATTGCCACAGACCCTGTCACGTCCCCCATGACACCTAAAGGCCAAATTATTTTTGGTTTCGGGCTTGGGGCCTTGGTATTTATCATTCGCACCTGGGCGGCATATCCCGAGGGCATGGCCTTTGCGGTATTGTTGATGAACGCCATGACGCCCCTTATTGACCGCTATATAAGGCCAAGGATATTTGGCCGCACCCGTAAAGGCGATCCCCTAGATATACAGGAGGAATCGTGAGCAAAAAAGCCCCCAAACTCTTCCGTAACAGCATCCTTTTTCAGGCCATATTGCTCGGCAGCTTTACCTTCGGTGCCGCTGTTTTGCTGAGCAGTGGAAATACCGTAACACAGGGGGCTATTCAGTCTCGTACCGAGGAAGACCTTGAATCATCCATTGAACAGGTCGTGCCAGACAATTTATATGACAACAATCTGCTGAAAAGCGTGATTATCCTCAACGGGTCGGATGGCGGGCCTGTAACCGTTTATCAAGGCACCAAAAACCATGCCGTTACCGCCCTCGCTTTCACGGTGACAGGCTATGGTTATGGCGGCAAAATCCTAGTCATTATGGCCGTGACTCCAGAAAATAAAATTCTTGGCGTTCGTGTTCTATCCCATGCCGAGACCCCCGGTTTGGGAGACAAAATCGAGGTGAAAAAAGATGACTGGATTAAGGGCTTTAGCGGACTTTCACTGGCTGACAGCCCGGCTGACATGTGGGGCGTGAAAAAAGACGGCGGACGTTTTGATCAGTTTAGCGGGGCCACAATCAGCCCGAGGGCTGTTGTAAAGGCCGTAAAGTCCGGTTTGGTTTTTTTTGCAAAAAATAAGACAAAACTCCTGACACTGCTCCAAATAAGGAAAAAGGAAGCCACATAATGACATCATCCTATGGAACCATTCTGCGTGAAGGCATCTGGAGTAACAACATTACTTTCGGACAGATGCTAGCGCTTTGCCCGCTGTTAGCCGTAACTGGGACAGCAACAAATGGTCTTGGAATGGGGCTGGCGACACTGGCCGTGTTGGTCACTTCCGGTCTTACGATTTCATTGTTGCGGAATGTAGTGAGCCCCGAAGTGCGCATCCCGGTATTCGTTCTGATCATTGCAACAATCGTCACATTGGTTGATATGGTGATGAATGCATGGCTGCATGAGCTATATAAGATACTTGGATTATTTATTCCTCTCATCGTTACCAACTGCGCTATTTTGGGACGTGCTGAGGCTTTTGCCTCTAAGAATTCTGTTGGCTTGTCCGTGTTTGACGGGCTTGTTATGGGTGTAGGTTTCACGCTGTCTCTTGTTCTTCTGGGCGCGGTCCGGGAAATCATCGGCAGTGGGACCCTATTTGCCAATGCCGCCCTGTTGCTGGGGAAGAATTTCTCGTTTATGGAAATAACTTTGATTCCGGATTATAGGGGTTTTCTTCTGTTTGTATTGCCGCCGGGCGGATTCATTGCCCTTGGTTTTCTGATGGCAGGCAAACGTCTTCTGGACAGTCGCGAAGGTCGAAAAAACAAGACAGAAAATACTGAAAGTACAATGATCGGTGCAGCAGATGCCAAACCTCTTGGTCTCTAATTAAAAAGGATAAAGATTTATGATTAAAATTGGTGTCGCATTTGCCACCCCCGCTAATCAGGTTTGGTATAATGTGGATGTGCAGAAGGGTGCCACTATCCGGGAAGTTATTGAAATTTCAGGAATATTGGAGCAATTCCCGGAAATCAACCTTGAAAATCAGGAAGTGGGTATTTTTGGTAAAGTTGTTCAACTCGAAGCTCTGCCTCGGGAAGGAGACCGTATAGAAATTTATCGTCCGATCACCGTTGACCCCAGCACGGTGAAACGAAGGAAAAAAGCTCCACGGCCCAAAAAGAAAGCCTCGTCATGAATGATTTTATCTGTGGCACCGTCCGTGTTGTTGCTGTAACAGATGCAAAGGTCTGGGTTACATCCGAGGCTCAATCCTCATGCTGCGGCTGTGCCATGGCAAAAGGATGTGGCACTAAAGTCATCTCCGGCTATTTTGGCAAAAATACGGTCCCGTTTGAGATGGCTAATGATTTTGAGGCCCTTGAGGGCGATAGACTGAAAATTGGTATTGATAATGCCACTGTGTTAAAAGCAGCCTCCCTCATCTATTTGCTGCCGTTAGCCGGACTGGTAATTGGTGCTGTATTAGGCGAGACCTTAAACACGAACGATATATTTTCTGTGATGTTTGGATTATTCGGATTAATTGCCGGCTTCTCCGTCGCCAGACATTTATCCTCCGCAATATCCATCATACCTGTTTTCCTGAAAAAACTGGAACCAGTTGAGGAAAACCAATGAGGCAGAGAATAGTTTGGGTCATCCTGTTAATATTCACGCTGCTGGCAAGCTGTGACGAGACTAAGAAAACGGTTTACGAAGAGGAAATTTATGTTTTTGGCACATTGGTAAAATTTACCATCACGGGAGTGCCGAAAACTACGGCGAGAAAAGCAGTTAAAGCGGTAGGCGAAGAATTTCAACATATGCATGAGGACTGGCACGCCTGGAAAGACGGCGAGTTAACCCGGCTTAATCATGCAATTTCAAATGGTGAAAGCAAAAAGGTCAGTGATTTTCTTTTACCGCTTATCATACAATCAAAACAATTTTACCGGCAAAGTGAGGGGTACTTTAACCCTGCCATAGGCGCATTAATAGAGACATGGGGTTTCCATAGTGATGAATTGCCCAAAGGGTCACTACCGTCATTTGACAAAATCCGAGAGCTTGTTGCCCTTGCCCCCTCCATGGATGATGTGCAGATAAATGGTCATATAGTCTCCAGCAGAAATACGGCTGTCCAGTTTGACTTCGGGGGTTTTGGCAAGGGGGCAGCATTAGACAGAGCTGAAATCATCCTGAAAAAATACGGCGTGGAAAATGCCATTATCAATGCCGGGGGTGACCTGAATACCATGGGGAAACCGGTTGGTCGACCTTGGAAAATCGGAATCCGGCATCCAGTACATTGGGGAGTCATTGCATCGGTTGAGCTGGAGGACGGGGAAAATCTTTATACTTCCGGCAATTATGAACGCTTCCGTATTAGTGAGGGTATTAAATACACCCATATCATTGATCCTCGCAGTGGCATGCCGGTTAAGCATATTATTTCCGCCAGTGTTATCCATCATAACGGTGCACTCGCTGATGCCGCGGCAACGGCTCTTACAGTTGCCGGACCAGAAAACTGGCGTAGGATTGCAAAAAAAATGGGGGTGCGTTTTGCCATGCTGATTGATGCAGATGGCACTGTCTATCTGACGCCTGAGATGAAGGCCAGAATTGTCTTTGAGCCGGGTGAGCCAGAACGTCTAGTTATCAACGAATTTAGGTGACATTTTCTTATATTCCTTTGTTCCCCGTCAGGTCCTATGGTCCTAAATAGTAGCATTTGATATTGGAGGGTTTTTGGTTCATCGTAATC
>CAZYTB010000196.1:0-3654 GCA_964650375.1 uncultured Campylobacterales bacterium
TGCGCCCTTTGCAGGGAAAGCCGAAGGTTATACGCGTCCGACCCAATGTTGTCCGTGTAGCCCACGATACGAACTTTCTTCCCGGGGCTCTCCTTCAGGATCCCCGCGACCACGTGCAGGGCCTTCTTCGCCTCATCCTTCAGGAAAAACTTGTTAAAATCGAAAAGGACCCGCTCCGGGATGGTCAGCTTCGTCTCCCCGGCTGTCTTCTCCACCCGGATGCCGAGTTTCTCCGGGGAAGGTTTTTCCTCCGCGCTCGAATACCTGGCCAACCTGATGCCGGAGATCAGCTCGCTGTATTTCCCCCTGAGAAGAAATCCCACGGACCGGACGTTCCCGGTAAAAGACACCATGGTCAGCCGCTTGCCGTTCAGAAACACCCGGAGCTGTTTCCTCCGCACCTGGAGCGCCACGTGGAGTTTTTTCTTCAAGCTTTTATACTTCGACTTGTAAATCCTCCCAACCTTCTGGAGACCCACGTAGACGGCCTCCCCCGTGCAGCCGGGACCGATCCTGAATTCGTAGGGGGAAAGCTTATTTTCTCCAATCTTGTCCCCGGAAAAAAGGTTCACGCTCATCTCACCGCATTCCCCTTTCAGAAACAGGACATCGAACTCGATGGAGAACTCGTCGTTCCCAAGCGCGACCTTCTTGAACAACCCCGCGTTCCCGTTGATGGCGGCGAACCAGATCCGGTTTCCATACTTCACGCACTCGCCCGCGCCGGTGAACTTCTCGAACTTTTGAGGAAGCTCCCCCACGGGGCACGAGGAGAAATCCTCCTCAAAAAGAACCTTGTCTCCCGGGACAAACCCCCGCTTCGCGCCCGTCACGAGCCCTTGCCCGAAAACCAGTGAGGGAATCAAAAAAAGAACGAATACAAACAAGACCTTCCTTTTCATCATGCCACCTCCTTCGGGTATCTTTCTATAAAAAATTCTCCACCCGCCATTTTCACAAAGCCCGGAAAATGCACGACGCCAGCCTCGTTCCTCTATTCCTCTATGCGAAAAATATAACGCTTTCTTTCACCGATGACAATATCTCGCCCGCCGGGGAAAAACAGGACCAGGCAAATCTTCAATGGGAGAGAAAACCTTGAGAACCACGACATCTTGTGTTACAAAAATAAAAAAACACAACATATAGGGGTGGTGAGGATGATGAGCCGTAAAAAAAGCCGTATGCCGAAAGGGCTGGAAAAACCGAAAGTCAGTGAAAACGCCCTGATCGTTCTGAAACGACGCTACCTGATCAAAGACGCGGAAGGGAACCCCCTGGAAACCCCCGCGGAGATGTTCTGGCGGGTGGCGGAGTTCATCGCCCAGGCGGATAAAAATTACGACGCGTCCGCTGACGTGGAGGCCCTCGCACGGCGGTTCTACCACCTCATGGCGTCCTTCGACTTCCTTCCCAACTCTCCCACCCTGATGAACGCCGGGCGGGAGCTGGGGCAGCTCTCCGCCTGTTTCGTGCTTCCCATCGAAGACTCCATGGAGAGTATCTTTACCACCCTGAAACACGCGGCCCTGATCCACAAGAGCGGCGGCGGCACGGGGTTTTCTTTCTCCCGCATCCGCCCGAAGAACGACGTGGTCCTCTCCACCAAGGGCATCTCCAGCGGGCCCATCTCCTTCATGAAGGTCTACGACGCGGCCACGGAAACCATCAAACAGGGCGGCACCCGGCGCGGGGCCAACATGGCCATCCTCAACGTGGATCACCCCGACATCATGGAATTCATCACCGTCAAGGGCGTCCGGGGAGAACTCCACAACTTCAACCTCTCCGTGGGCATGACCGAGGCCTTCATGCGGGCGGTCATGGAGGACAGGCCCTACGCCCTCGTCAACCCCCGTTCGAGAGAGAAGGTCCGGGAGCTGCAGGCCTCCGAGGTCTTCGACCAGATCGTCCACCAGGCCTGGGCGGGGGGCGAGCCGGGTATCATCTTCCTGGACCGGATGAACGCCGACAACCCGACCCCGGCGCTGGGGCAGATCGAAAGCACGAATCCCTGCGTCTCGAAGGACACCTGGATCATGACGGCCGGAGGCCCCCGGCAGGTCAAAGACCTGATCGACCGACCGTTCACGGCGCGGATCGATGGCCGGGACTTCGCGTGTCCCGAGGGATTTTTCCCCACGGGGAGACGGCCCCTCTACGAGCTGCGGACGCGAGAGGGTTACCGCCTGCGGCTGACCGCCAACCATCCCGTCCTCAAGGTCACCCGGATGTCCCGGTACACGACGGAAACGGCCTGGACCGAGGCGGGGAGGCTCGCACCGGGGGACCGTGTCGTCATCAACAACCACGCGGACAATCCCGCCTGGGAAGGGGCCGGAACGTATGGGGAAGGCTACCTGCTCGGGCTGCTCGTCGGAGACGGCACGCTCAAGAAGGACAGGGCGGTCCTCTCGGTGTGGGGGAACGGATCCAACGGCGTCGGCGGCATCCTGACGGAGGCCCTTCGTTTCGCCCAAGCCCTTCCTCACCGTTCCGATTTCAAGGGGTGGATGCACCTGGCGGAGCGGAACGAATACCGCCTGCAGAGTGCGGCCTTGCGGGACCTCGCCTTTGCGCATGGCCTTAAACTCGGACACAAGGTCCCCGGAATCGGGATCGAGCTGGGCTCGAGCGTGTTTTACCGGGGCTTTCTCCGGGGCCTTTTCGATGCCGACGGTTCCGTCCAGGGCTCCCGAACGAAAGGCGTGAGCGTTCGACTCGCCCAATCGGACCTGGGCACCTTGCGGGTCGTCCAGCGAATGCTTCTGCGTCTCGGGATTCCTTCCCGCATCTTTGAGAACCGCCGTCCCGCCGGAAAGACACGGCTGCCGGACGGCAAGGGGGAAACGGCGCTGTATCCCACCAGGGCGCAACACGAGCTGGTCATCTCCAAAAACAATCTTGCCCGTTTCGCCACCCTTGTCGGTTTTTCCCACAAAAGCAAAGACAGCCTCCTGAAGAGTCATTTATCTTCCTACCAACGCCGGCTGAATCGGGAGCGGTTCATCGCGACGGTGGTCGAGCTGGTTCCCGTGGGAGAGGAAGAGGTCTTCGATTGCCGGGTCCCCGGGGCCAACGCCTTCGACGCCAACGGATTCGTGGTCCACAACTGCGGAGAGCAGCCCTTGCTTCCTTATGAGTCCTGCAATCTCGGCTCCATCAACCTGAGCCGGATGGTGAGGGGAAGGGGAATCGACTGGGAAAAACTGCGGGAGACGGTGCATTTGAGCGTCCACTTCCTCGACAATGTTATCGACCGGAACCTCTATCCCCTGAAAGAGATCGAGGAAATGACTTTGGGCAATCGCAAAATCGGCCTCGGCGTCATGGGATTCGCGGACGCCCTCGTCAAATTGGGCATTCCCTACAATTCGGAAGAGGCTCTTAACAAGGCCGCCGAGATCATGGAATTCATCGACACGGAGGCCCTGATCGCCTCTCGGGAGCTGGCCAAAAAGCGTGGGCCGTTTATCAACGTGAAAAAGAGCATCTACGCCGGCGACAAGGAACCGCCGCGAAACGCCACGCGCACCACCATCGCCCCCACGGGCACCATCAGCATCATCGCCGGCTGCTCCAGCGGCATCGAGCCCCTCTTCGCCCTCTGCTTCACCCGCAACGTCCTGGACAACGACAAGCTGATGGAGGTCA
>CAZYTB010000197.1:0-3621 GCA_964650375.1 uncultured Campylobacterales bacterium
GTACCAAAGTGAGTCTGTTTGAAGCTCGGGGAAATTACCAATTAATTGTTGAATATATGGAACCCGCGGGACTCGGTGCATTGCAGCGGCAGTTTGAACAACTGAAAGCAAAACTAAAAGAAGAAGGTCTTTTTGACCAACAAATAAAACAGGACATTCCCGAGAAAATAAACACTCTCGGCATAATCACCTCAGCCAGTGGTGCTGCGATTCAAGATGTACTCAGTATTATTAAAAGACGTTACCCAATTATGGAGGTTATTGTTTACCCCGTAATGGTACAAGGAGACAATGCCCATACTTCGATCATCAATGCCATCAATATCGCTAACCAGAGAAAGGAAGTGGATGTATTGTTGCTTACCCGAGGTGGCGGCTCGCTGGAAGATATGTGGTGTTTTAATCACGAAAAACTCGCCAGAACAATTGTTCAGTCAACACTTCCGATAGTTTCTGCGGTAGGCCATGAAATAGATTTCACCATCAGCGATTTTGTTGCTGATTTACGCGCTGCCACCCCATCCGCAGCGGCAGAATTACTAACGCCAGACGGTGAAAAAATTCAACAGGAAATTCTTTATCTTGAGAGTAAATTACAGAAACTACTCTCAACTAAACTGGAAGGACTGCAACAAAAAGTAGACTGGCTTAATGCTCGATTAATTAATCCCGCACAAACACTGCGACAAAAAAAAACTACGGTTAATTCATTGTTGCAGCGATTAAATCTTTCGATGAAAAATAGTTTGCATCAAACCCAACAGCATTTTTTATCTTTAAGAAAAAATCTACAACTGAGTTCGCCTCAATTAGCCATTGAAAACCATACCCAGGTAACTCAACAGTTCTACTTAAGATTGCAACAGGCACAAAAACACATCCTTCAACAAAAAGAAAATTCCTTAAGAGTGCAATCACAGGAACTGAATGCCTTAAGTCCTTTGGCAACATTAGATAGAGGCTATTCGATTACTCAGCTTGAAAGTGGGGAAACGATTACTGCTAAATCAGAATTACAGAAAGGCTCAAAACTTAAAACACGAATTTCTGGGAGACGTGTTTTTAGTACTGTGGATAATGTTGAGGATGTTGGCTCCACTAATAACTAACATCCTGTAATTTTTTTACTCCACTTTTCGCATTCGCTATTGATGCCAAACTAAGTTCTTCCTTGCTTGCAAAGCGTTTATCCCAATCAAGGATCTTATCCGCCATAATCACATTCCAGAGCGGTGGAAGTAGTGTTAAAAATATTGTTGTTAAATAACCGCTCACCATCATCGGTACATCTTTATAGGGTTTCAAATTGTAAAAAGGGGCATCGCCTTGCGCATGATGATGAGAATGCCGAGTTAAATTAAATGTTGCCCAACTGCTGATGCGCTTATTGGTATTCCAGCTATGGTAGGGTTGAACAGGAGTATCGGGATTTCTAACGATTCCATAATGCTCCATATAATTAACGATTTCCAAAAATGATTTTGCTATCAATGCCGAAACGGTAAAAATAAGAACTCCCATCCATGCAGAGATTAAGAACGCAATTAATTCCAGAAATAAGGACATTAACAATCCACGAAAAAATCGGTTATTCAAACTCATCAACTTTTTATTTCGCCTTTGCAAACGCAGTTTTTCCAAATTCCAGGCACTTTTATTTCCCTTTATAGTTGAAGCAACAATATGTTGATAAACATTACGACCTCGTGGAGCTGTTGCAGGATCCATCTCTGCTCCTACATAAATATGGTGACCATACACATGTTCAATTGAAAACCCCGTGTCCCAGCTAAATGCCAACAGCCATCGACCAATAAACATTGCAACAGGATTACTGGTTCGATGGGTCAATTCATGACCCACATTGGTACCGACAACAGCGGTCATTAATCCGCAAGCTAATATCGCAAAAACATAACCCATAAAACTGTTTGTTTCCCTATTGGCTAACACATCAAACCCAGAAACACTCTGGATGTAGGTACCGTAACCCAGAGGATCATGATTCGAAAAACTCCACAATAGAAGAAAATTAATCGCTATCACCAACGGCAAAGAAAGATAGAGTTGAAAAGTTAATATCCATTTATGCTTATAAACAGGAGTAGATTCATCATCGCCAAATAAAGCATCTCCGATTACGATAAAAAACACTGCCACAAAAAAACCAAGGTAAAGAGCATTGCCTCCCATAGTTAAACCAAACATTAGCGGTAAAACCAGTAAATGAAAAAGTGTGTATTTTAAATAGTGAAACATAATCACTCCTATCAAAATTTTAATTTTTTTTCAGCAGGCGCCTTTTTCACTTCAACCACAACATCTGCCTTTGGAATACTTTGGCAAGCAAGGATATAACCTTGCTGAATTTCTTCAGCCGATAACACATAAGCCGTTTCGGTAAGTGCCTTTATTTTACCGGTTACTAATTTGCACTTGCATTGAGCACAGGCTCCTACCCGGCAATTATGTGGGAATGGAATACTTTCACGCAGAGCCACCTGTAAAATAGTCTCATTTCTGTCTATTTGAATGGCACTAACAGGCTTTTGATTACAAATATCAAAGTTTATGTTGTTAGCCTTTCGCTGAAAAATTGAAAACATACTTGTCGATTTAAGCTCTGTAGTTTTTTTGTTATGAGCTTAGTTTCCCTTAAATGCACCGAGTTAGAACAGAGCATAAAGAGCCAACAGTCGGTCATTTCTGGCCAAGTTGTCTGAATTCCTTGTATAATTTGTTAACTTAGACAAAAAAGAGCAAGATTTGTGGTCAACACAACTGATGCAGAACAACTTACGGTAACCAGTAATTACATCAGTAATTTGCTGGAATATCTGCAATCACAGGGGAAAAATACAAAATTATTGTTAGAGCTCTCCAATGTCAAAGAAGAAATCATCAGTAATCCACAAGGAAAAATCAGTTTTCAACAATTTCGGCGGCTGTTCTTAAATGCCATAAAATTAAGCAACGATCCGGCTCTTGGGCTTCACTTAGGCAGTCAGCTCAATATCACTGCACATGGTTTACTTGGCTATGCCGTTATGAGTAGCGCAAATCTAAAGGATGCTCTAAAACTAGTCATCAAGTATTTCCAAATACGCACACCTTTAGCCAAAATTGCTCTACAAACAAACCAGAATCTCTGCCACATTAAAATTGAATGCTGTTACCCGTTGGGAGATTTTAAGTACACCTTTATTGAAACTGTAGTGAGTGGCCTTACTTCCATGCTTTCTTATCTAACAGGCATAAACTCTCCGACAAAAGAAGTCCACTTTGCTTACCCTGCGCCTGATTATCAACAACAATACAACGCTGTTTTCAACTGTAAAATAACCTTTGACGCACCACAAAATGAAGTTGTTTTTAGCAGTGAATTATTAAAACAATCACTGATATTATCGGATACAGCAGCCAATAAAATAGCCATCGAAAAATGTGAAGAAGCATTAATAGAATTATTACAGGAGAAAAGTGTCATACAACAGATAGAACAGCTTTTATTTTCCGCCAAAGGTAAATTTCCTTCCTTCGAAAAAGTGGCAGATAAGTTACACACAACGCCAAGGACATTACGAAGAAAACTGAAACAACAAAGCCAATCTTTTCAGGAAA
>CAZYTB010000198.1:0-3578 GCA_964650375.1 uncultured Campylobacterales bacterium
TGCTGGCAATACATGAGAATTTTCAAGATTAAAATTATCACCCGGACCGTAAAGGTTGGTTGGCATTAAGGAAATTGCATTGAAACCATATTGTTTTTTATAAGCCTGACACATTTTAATACCCGCTATTTTAGCTATGGCATACCATTCATTGGTAGGCTCCAGCTCACCAGTAAGTAGGTACTCTTCTTTCATTGGCTGAGGAGCAAACTTAGGATATATGCATGACGAGCCAAGAAATAATAATTTTTTAGTATTATTTCTATACGCAGCATCTATTACGTTGGTTTGAATTTGTAGATTGTCACGAATAAAATCAGCTGGGTAAGTATCATTTGCATGTATACCACCTACTTTGGCCGCCGCTAAAAAAACATAGTCTGGTTTCTCGGCTTCAAAAAAAAGATTAACATCCGCCTGATTGGTCAGATTCAACTCTTTACTGGTACGAAATATAAAGTTGTTGTAACCCTTTTCTTTCAAATTCCTGACTATTGCACTACCGACAAGACCCCGATGGCCTGCTATGTATATTTTGTCTTGCTTGTTCACTGCTTTTAAACCTTTTCTTCCTGATAAATTAAACACGTATTGTGTTTATTATGCATTTTATAAAACACCGCATTTCCTACATAAATATTCGGAATTAACAAGTGTTTTAAGCACGGCCTATAACCTATTCTGCACCCAAGGGGCATAGTTTAAATTTTTAATAAATTATTTTATTCATAATATGAATTGGTCTTAAACCCTGCTTCTTTGCACAACGCATCACGTTTCGCAATCATCACATCATTGTCTACCATTTCTTTAACCATTTCTTCTAATGTGATCTTTGGTACCCAGCCAAGTTTTTCCTTAGCTTTTGTCGGATCACCTAAAAGCGTTTCAACTTCTGTTGGCCTGAAATACCTTTCATCCACTTCAACCAGACATTTTCCTGTTGCTTTGTCGTAGCCTTTTTCCGCTTTGCCTTTGCCTTTCCATTCCATCTCAATATCAACTGCTTGAGCCGCTTTATTAACAAAATCTCTTACTGAATACTGAACACCGGTTGCAATAACAAAATCTTCCGGTTCATCCTGTTGCAACATTAACCACTGCATCTCGACATAGTCTTTTGCATGACCCCAGTCGCGCTTGGCACTTAGATTACCCAGAAATAATTTATCCTGTAAGTCTAATTTAATTCTGGCAAATGCTCGCGTAATTTTTCGAGTTACAAAGGTTTCACCACGTACCGGCGATTCATGGTTAAACAAAATACCATTACATGCATATAAACCATAAGCTTCCCGGTAGTTTACTGTTATCCAGTATGCGTAGAGCTTTGCTGCTGCGTAAGGCGAGCGAGGATAGAAAGGTGTTTCTTCAGTTTGTGGTGTTTCACGCACATCACCATATAATTCAGAGGTTGAAGCCTGATAATACTTAGTTTTCTTTTCCAGACCTGAAATACGTATCGCATCGAGAATTCTTAATGCACCGAGGCCAACAGTATCCGCTGTATATTCCGGACTTTCAAATGAAACCGCCACATGGCTCTGAGCGCCTAAGTTATAAATCTCATCCGGTTTAATTTGCTGAATAATACGCACCAGATTCATAGAATCATTTAAATCGCCATAATGCAGAAAAAAGCGTTGTTTCTGCTCATGAGGATCCTGATACAAATGATCAATACGGTCGGTATTAAATGACGAGGCACGGCGCTTAATGCCATGAACTTCATAACCTTTGTTTAATAAGAATTCAGCTAGATAGGCGCCGTCCTGCCCGGTTATACCTGTTATTAACGCTTTTTTTACCATTTACATATACCTTGTTAAATATTTATTCCTGCTCACTAGATATGCCACTTTTTAAAATATAAGAAGCTACTTATGTTGTTGTTTTATATGGCTTTACTATATCATTTTTAAGCCGCATTGCCTGTTTTCTTTAAGAATCCCGACCAAATAAATCACGTGTAACAACCTTTTCTTTTACATCAAGTATTTCATCTGACAATCGATTAGCAACGATCACATCAGATATGCGCTTAAATTCGTCAAGATCTGTGATGACCCTTGAGCGATAAAACTCTTTGTCTTCCAGTACCGGCTCGTAAATAACCACTTCTATACCCTTAGCCTTTACTCGTTTCATAACTCCCTGAATTGATGACGCCCTGAAGTTATCTGAATCGCTTTTCATTATCAGGCGGTATACTCCTACAATTTTTGGATTTTTATCGACAATGGTTTTAGCAATGAACTCTTTTCTGGTGGTATTTGAATCTACTATAGCCTGAATAAGATTATTCGGCACATCCTGATAATTAGCTTTTAACTGTTTGGTGTCTTTAGGCAAACAATACCCGCCATAACCGAATGACGGGTTGTTGTAATGATTACCTATTCTCGGGTCTAAGCCTACTCCTTCAATTATCTGCCTGGTATCCAGACCATGAACCTGTGCATAAGTATCAAGTTCATTAAAGTAGGCAACGCGCATCGCCAGATAAGTATTTGAAAATAACTTAACCGCTTCGGCTTCGGTTGAATCAGTGAATAGAGTAGTAATATCTTCTTTTATTGCGCCTTCAGCTAATAAACCGGCAAACTCTTGCGCTCGTTTTGACTGCTCACCGACAATGATTCTTGATGGATATAAATTATCATGCAGGGCTTTTCCTTCACGCAAAAATTCAGGTGAAAAAAGTATATTATCGCAGTTATATTGTTTCTTAATTTGTTCTGTAAAACCCACTGGCACGGTTGATTTAATCACCATTACCGCAGAGGGATTAATATCCATAACATCTTTTATCACCGCTTCAATTGAGTGAGTATTAAAATAGTTATTTTCCACATCATAATCAGTTGGCGTTGCGATGATGACAAAATCAGCATTTTGATAGGCGTCATTTTTATCCAGCGTTGCTCTGAAATCCAGTGATTTGTTTATTAGAAAGTCTTCAACGTCTTTATCTTCAATGGGTGACTGTTTGGCATTGAGCATAGTCACTTTTTCAGGAATGATATCTAGCGCGACCACTTCATTATGCTGTGCGAGTAACAGGGCATTTGAGAGACCTACGTAACCTGTTCCTGCAATGGCAATTTTTTTATTCATATTGTATAACTCATGCTGTATTAATTCTGAACCTTAAACATATTCAAGCCGCTGGATTCCCGACACAAGAATTCGGGAATGACAGTAATATGAAGCTAACGAGACAATGGTTAATCATCCCCTCTTCCGTATACATCATCAAACCTGATAATGTCGTCTTCACCCAGATAACTACCGGTTTGAACCTCTATTAATTCAAGGGGTATTTTTCCAGAATTTTCAAGCCTATGCTTCTCACCCAATGGAATATACGTAGACTCACCTTCAGCCATTAAAAAAACCTTATCACCACAGGTTACCCGTGCCGTTCCCTGCACCACTATCCAGTGTTCGGAACGGTGATGATGTAATTGCAGTGATAGACTTGCTCCCACATTCACCGTTATACGCTTCACCTGAAAACGTGAATCATGATCAATACACTCATAAGCTCCCCACGGCCGGTAGGCTTTATGATGTAT
>CAZYTB010000199.1:0-3544 GCA_964650375.1 uncultured Campylobacterales bacterium
GTTTCGGGAGCGGGTTTTGAAGCCGATGGTCCGTGAGACTCCTCAGAAAGCCGGGGTGTCGGGTGAGGGTCTGGTGGATGAAGGGGGAGAGGCTGAGGGCGTTGAAGAGGGCGCGAAGGAGGGCGGGAGAGTTGGATAGATGGTTTCTCGTTCTTCGGTCGAGGAGCTCCCACAGGTCGGAGAGGCGCTGCCTGGAGATGTCCGGATCGGGAATGCTCCCGGCGTCCTGCCGCGTGACCCCGTCCAGGATGAGATCGATCGAAGGTGTTGTCACGGCGTTTCCATTTTCAGGTTTCCAAGGCGGCCCCTCAGAGGGTGGCGATCATCCGTTTGACCAGTTCCTCGATCAGATAGGTCAGGCTTTCCAGGTCCAGGCGATAGATCCCGGTGTCGAAGAGGAACGTGGCGACGGCGGGAAGGTCGTCTTCCTCGGTGCTGTCCCAGAAGAGGAGCCGCACCGTTATCTTGGGGACGATGAAAAAGGAGATCTTCACGTCCGCCGGGCTGATGGCCGGATCGTCGAGGATCTTTCCTCCCAGAGAGGTGGCCGCCGCGACCAGTTGCTCGGAGCGGGTGGCGAACTGACCCGAAACCAGGCCTTCCACGTTGTTGACGAAGTAGGAAGAGAGGAAGACCGCCCCGGGCAGTTCCTTGAAGGAGACCCAGCGGTTTTCCGGGTGGATCTTCTCCACGGTCGCGAGGTAGTTGTAGACGGCCGTCTGGAATCCCGGGGGGAGCGGGACCCCTTCTTCGTCCTTGATGTCTTCCTTCGTGACGGTGAGTTTCGTGTTGAGGAAGGGGAGGGTGATGCTGTCGGTGTCCGCGTGGTACACGCTTCCCTCGTTCATCACGGCCGTGAGATAACTGAAGTTGAGGGGCTGGACCCGTTTGATGGCCGTTTCCAGGGGGTGAAACATGACCTGGCCGTAGCTTTCGAGCTTTCTCGGGGAACCCGCCCGGACGAGGTCGCTGATCTTCTGCCGGTCGGCGGCGCTGAGGTGAGGGCAGAGATCGGGTTTCTTTCCCCGGAAGACCAGGTCGTTCACGAAGGAGAGGCAGGTGGGGTGCCCGCAATCGCCGCAGTTGGTTCCGGGAAGGATTTTGTAGATTTCGAGAGAGGCAACAGCCATGGTTCGTCTCCTTTACAGTTTGGGTAGGTAGTCCGGTTTGACGTTGGAGAGGGCGTGGAACAGGGTTCCCTTGATCCTCCGGTTGTGGGGATAGAGGGACTCGAGCCAGTTGCGAATGAGGGCGCGCTTGGAGTTTCCGCCGGTGGGGCAGCCGTCTTCAAAAGCGGGGATGTCGTGTTTGCGGGCGTAACGGCGGATCACGTCTTCGTCGACCAGGTAGAAGGGGCGGATGATGCGAAACTCGCCGCCGAAGAAGTCCTGCTTGGGAACCATCGTGCTCATCTCCCCGCTGAAGGCCATGTTCAAGAAGAAGGTTTCCAGGACATCGTCCCGGTTGTGTCCCATGACGATCTTATTATACCCCAATCCTTTCGCGTTTTGAAAGATGAGTTTGCGCCGCATCCGCGAACACATGAAACAGGGGTTTTCCCAGTTGGCCTCGCTGTGGGCCAGGGGGCCGATATCCGTTTTGACCCTCGTGTAGGAGAGTCCCAGTCCCTTCAGGTATGCCTCGAGCTCATCACTCTTTCCGCCGGGAAATCCCAGGTCGATATGTAAGACGTGCAGGGAATACGTCACGGGAACGAAATCCAGGCGCGTGTGGAGGAGGGAAAGGAGGACCATGCTGTCGTATCCGCCGGACACGCAGACGAGGAGCCGGTCCCCGTCCTCGATAAGGTTGAATTTGCCGATCGCCTTGCCCATCAACGAATGAATAAGGGCGTCGACGCCTTTCCTTTTCACCTCTGATTCCCCCGCCAAAAAATTCCCCTCCTCATACCATATCCGTCGTGGAATGACCACGGTATGAGGAGGGGCGGGGAAAGGCTTTGATGAAAGCCGTGATCCGCGCTGTCAGACAGGGATCAATCTAACCTCCATAGAGAATGCCCCATGCCACGAGGAAGATACAGAGGATCCCGATGGACAGTCCCGTCATGCCGAGGAGGTGTCCCAATGCCTCTTCCCAGACGCGGGGATACTTCGTTTCAAGATCCTTGAGCTTTCCTTTGGCTTTTAACCGTGCGTATTGCAAGGGACGCTCTTCTTCCAGCATGTAACCGGGGACGACGCCCGTGAAGATGACGGGATCCATGGGGAACTTCTCCGGCCGCAGGTGCGTGTTGAAGAAGTGGACCGTGAAGATGAACCCGGAGGCGAGCAGGGCCTCATCGGAATGGACGATGGTGGCGATATTGAACAGCCAGCCCGGGAGGAATTTCGCGAAGAACTGGGGCTGCCAGAGCATGAGTCCTGACAGGCCGATGGCGAACATTCCCCAGAAGACGGCCAGGAAGTCGAATTTTTCCCAGTAGGTCCAGCGGTCGAACTTGGGTTTCGGGCCCTTCATGAAGAACCACTTGAACATGCCGACGATGTCCTGGACGTCTTTCCAGCGGGGGAAGAGGGAATCGGGGCCGAAGAGTTTCTGGAAGAAGTTTTCTCCCGTCGGCTTCAAAAAGAGGTAGTAGAGACACCAGAGAAAGGTCACGCCGAAGTAGGCGAAGGTGATGATGGCGCACCACCGGTGTAGGTGCCCCGCCGCCATGGGGCCGCCGAGGAAGTTGATCACACCCTTGGCCCACGGTGCCTCCGAGAACTTGAGGGGGGAGCCCGTCAAGACCAGGCCGAGAAAACTGAACATCATGGCCAAGTGGATGAGTTTTTCGAGCCAGCTAAAACGACGATAGACGACCTTTGGATTCTTTGACGGGTAGACGTAGATTCCCTGTTTGCGCAGCTCGTTCCGTTCGATGTAGCTTCGGATGAGCCAGAGGAGGGTGTGGAGCCAGAAGAAGGAGAAGACGGAGATGAGCAGGACGGTCATGATGACATAGGTCCAGTACAAGACAGGGTAATGGGTTTTGTCATGGTAATCGGCATGGGGGAGGAAGAGGACAAAGTTTTGATTGACGCCCTTGTGGCACTGGCCGCACGTTTTGATGAGCCCCTTCTTGGAGATGGAGGATTCGGGATTGTCGGGGGGAAGTTGCTTGTGGGCCGTGTGGCAGTCCGCGCAACCGGCCACATAGGTGGGGTAGCCGAGGCTTTCCACCTTTCCGTGGTAGCTTTTTTCGTAGGTTTCCACGGCGAGGGTGAAGACGTGGTTTCGTTTCATCATGGCTTCATCGGCGTGGCAGGCGAGGCAGGCCTTGGTGTGGAATTCCTTGGCCGTAATCGCCAGTTTCGAGTGGATGTCATCCACGTGAAGTTCCCGAATATCGTGGAGCCCGTGGCAGTCCGTGCAGGTAGGCGCATCGAGGTTCCCTTTCATGACCCCTTTGCCATGGACGCTCACCAGGAAGTCTTTTCCTTCCTGTTCATGGCAGCCGCTGCACATGGCGACGACCTTCTTTTTGTCTTTCTTGTAGGATTTCAGCTCGTGGATGTTGGTGTGGCAGTCGATACATCCC
>CAZYTB010000200.1:0-3536 GCA_964650375.1 uncultured Campylobacterales bacterium
CTATGTTTGAACTAGTCAATTCTATAGGTTTGGCTTCTAGGAGTGATTTTTTACATTTACCGCAATTTGCTTTTTTGTAATCATCTTTTTTAGGTACATTGTTTATGGCAAGACAATGAGGACAAATAACTTTCATTTTACACCTCCTAAATTTTTCTTTAACTATATTATTATATCATTTTTCTTGAAATTTTTTATTAATGATATAATACCATATTGAAAAATAAACAGGGGCTATTGATGAGCAGCTACAATGTTTTAGATATCTTATCTGATAAAAAAGTGCTTTATGCCGAGGATGAAGAGGGAATTCGTAAAAATGTAGTGGAGATTTTGGAACTGTTTTTTGAAAAAGTTGTTCCTGTGAGTGATGGAAAAGAAGCATTGGAAGAGATGGTTCTTAGTAGTTATGATATTTTGATATTTGATATCTGTATGCCTCATATTGATGGTCTTAAAGCCATAAAAAATATTCGCAAAAATGATAAAAAAATTCCTATCCTTATACTCTCAGCTCATACGGAACAAGAATATTTATGGCGGGCGGTTGAACTAAAAATCACAAAGTATCTTACAAAGCCATATGATAAAGATATGCTCATAAGTGCACTGGAAAAGGTGGCACTAGAGCTTGTAGATAACAACTTGGATATAAAGTTAAAAGACGGATGTACTTATAATCCTTGTACAAAAATAGCTTGTTGGGGAACCAAAAATATACAATTATCCAAGAGTGAAAGCAGGCTTTTGGAGTACTTTATAAGAAGAGCAAATCAAACTGTAACTTTTAATGATATATATGATTATATCTGGGAGTTTGAACAGCCAAGCAAAGAAGCTATAAAATCCTTGATAAAAGAGGTAAGAAGAAAGATAGGCAAAGAGTGTATAAAAAATATATACGGTATAGGATATATGTTTGAAGTACAAGCAAATAAATAAACTTTTTTCTGTGAAAGCTAAAACTATTACGCTAGTTTTAACTCTATATCTTATACTCTCTGTTATCTTTTTTGTCATAAGATATTTAGACATAAAAGATTTTGCCAAAAGTAGCCAAAACTCTGAACTTCAAAGAGTAAAATTGGTATACAAAGAAACTCTATTAAGAGTCAAAAAGTTTTATATAACTAGGGGATATGCAAATATCAATTCTTTCGGTATCAAAGATGGTTTTGCAAACAAGGATGCCTCTTCACTTCACGAACTTAGTAAGCCTAGATGGAATATCATAAATAAAGAAAATATATATTTAAAATCCTTTAGCTTTTATGATGAGAAGGGAAATCTTTTGACATATTTTGGTAAAAAACCAGAGAAAAAACTTCAGTATTTTGAAGCTTCAAAAAAACCATATGCTGGTTTTTGGTATGATAAAAATTCTTTTAATTATCACGCAGTCGCAGAGGCAAGAGATAAAAAATCAAACATAATAGGTTATCTTGTTTTTACGATTGATCCGAAGTATTTTTTATCCGAAATCAGAAAGTTGATGAATATTTATACATATATAATATATGAAAAAACAGATAATAAAAAGATACTTTTTATGCTAAAAAAAGAGGATTCTATAGCAGATATCATCAAAAATCAAAAGATAACAAATCATAAAGAGATAAAAACCAAAGATGGAATTTTTTTGCCATATATCATAAATAGCGAGGGTATAAATAAACAAAACAATTTCAAGATAGTTTTTTTGCAAGATGTTATGCATTGGAAAATAACAATTCAAAAGGCAATACTACAAAGCTTGATTGCTTTATTGATTTTAGCTCTTGTGACGACAATCATCATAAATTATGGTTTTGATATCATCCTAAAAGAGTTAGATGAATCAAATGAAAAATTAAAACTAAGTCAAAGTGAACTTGAAAAATTAAACAAAAATTTACAAATTGAAGTAGAAGAGCAGATAAAATTGAAGCTTAAAAAAGAGAGAGAAGCAAATGAAAAAGAGAGAATTTTAGCTCACCAAAGTAAGCTTGCTTCCATGGGAGAGATGATAGGAAATATAGCTCACCAGTGGAGACAACCATTGACTGAATTATCATCAATACTCATAAATTTGCAACTCTACTTCGAGAAAGATAAACTTACAAAAGAAAAATTTCAAACTAAAGCAAAGGAGGCAAATGAGCAAATTGTATTTATGTCAAAAACTATCGATGATTTTAGAAATTTCTTTGCAACAAGAAAGAAAAAAGAGAAGTATAAAATATCTGATATCATAAACCGTGTACACAATCTCATGGATGGATCTTTGAAAAATAATAATATAGAATTGGACATCGAGATAAAAGACGATTTTGAGATATTTGGTTTTCCAAATGAGATAGCCCAGGCATTTTTAAATATAGTAAGTAATGCAAAAGATGTAGCATTAGAGAGAAAAATAGAAGATGCGAAAATAGAGATAAAATCTTTTAAACAAGAGAGAAAAAATATCATTACTGTAAACGATAATGCAGGCGGCATAAAAGTCTTTCCGATAGATAAAATCTTTGAACCCTACTTTAGCACAAAACACGCAAAAAGTGGAACAGGTATAGGTCTTTATATGACAAAAATAATAATAGAAAAAAATAACAATGGGAAAATTGAAATTAAAAATTGGGAACAAGGAGCAGTTTTTACCATTATTTTTTAATTATCCTCCTCCCCCTACTTTCCCTCTTTGTATTGTTATACTTCTTTTAATAACTTAAGAAAGGAGTGAATATGGACAAAGATAATTCAAGAAGAAATTTCTTGCAAAAAGGGCTTGCAACGACTGCTTTTGCTATGCTTGCAGTCTCCGAAGCAAATGCTTTTTCATTAAAAATCCCTGGTCGGGATAAAAATGATCCAAAATACATCGGTCAAAAGGGAAAACATTTTGTAATGGTTTTAGATCTTAGAAAATGTATTGGCTGCCAAGCATGTACATCTGTGTGTAAAGTAGAAAACGAAGTTCCGGATGACGAATACAGAACTTTTGTTACCGAAACCGAGATAGGAGAATTTCCTGATGTGAGAAAGGGTTTTTTGCCTCAACTTTGCAATCATTGTGATAATCCTGCCTGTGTGCCGGTATGTCCGACAGGAGCCACTTTTAAAAGAGAAGACGGTATCGTAGTTATTGATAATACGATTTGTTGGGGCTGTGGGTACTGTATAAGTGCGTGTCCTTATGATAAACGATATTTTAACAAAAGGACACAAACGGCAGATAAGTGCAATTTTTGTGCACAGAGGGTTGATAAAGGCTTGCTACCGGCTTGTGTAGAAACTTGTATTGGCGGGGCAAGAGTTTTTGGAGATATCAATGATAAAAACTCTGATGTATATAGGCTGATTAGTAATTTTGCTACAACCGGCTTAAAAGAAGCACAAGGCACAAAACCTCAAACTTTTTATATTAATTTAGACTCAAGACTTGAAGAGCTATTGAATTCTACTCAAAGTTTAGATGATATCGTAAAAGCAGAAGAAGGGTTTAAAAAAGAGTGGGCAAAAACAAGAGAGGGGGTAAAAGACAATGGATAGTTTACTAC
>CAZYTB010000201.1:0-2189 GCA_964650375.1 uncultured Campylobacterales bacterium
CCAACACCCTGTCGCCACGCGTAGGTACTTTCCAGGTCACTAGAAACAGGCCAGTACTTTGCTCCTTGATATCCAGCAGCGCAGGACGTATCTCATCAGCATAGACTGGAATCGCCGGATACAATCCAAGCAGAAAAATAACTGCGAGAAACATTTGTAGGTTGCGCTGTGCGCACCTTGGAATAAGCTGGTATTTGTATTTGGTACGCACAGCACACCCTACATTTTTTGCATAACATAGCTTTCTCACTGTGCAGGTTCCTGCACAGCAGCGACCTTGTCATCCTCTATCAGTTCTTCAATGACGATGGTATATTGATCTCGCAGACTGGCGTAGAATTTCTCATTGAGTTCCTCACTCTTCTCCATTGTCCAGTCCGCCACTACTCGCTCGCGCACGTCGGCAAACACTGGCGGTGGTGGTTCGATGATATTGCTTATATAAACCAGATGAACACCATAACCAGATAATACTGGCCCATGCCATTGCCCGGGTGAAAGTGTAATCAATGTTTCAGTAAAGCCAGAGCCGAACTGTTTTTGAATTTCGACCATTTCTTTTTCCGGATAATAATTCTGCAACATCAAGTCATCGCCGAGCGCACCCGCGTTAGCAATATCATCGCCTTGCGTGATCAATGTCACCTTGGTTTTTTCAGCATCACCCAGCGTCGCGTCCTCGCGTTTATCCGGATCGAAAAAGACCTGGGTGAAGGTATAAAGTACCGGCTGCATATAAAACTGCAAGTGTGTGTCAAAATACGCCTGCAGTTCTTCTTCAGTTGGTGGCGTCAATGCCACCAGATCCTTGGCAAGGAATTCCAGTTTCTGCGCCAACCGGCGGCGAATGACTTGGTCGTGTTTGTTCAGGCCCATGGTCAGCGCTTCGCGATAGAGCACGGTCTCCTTGATATATTGCTGGATAAGGCCATCAAACTCTGCATCGGTCGGTAGCCGATTCCAGCGTTTCTGCCAGGAGGTTTTCATCCACTCGATTTCACCAGCGCTGACGACAATGGTCTTATCGACCTCTTCTGAAACTGGCTCAGCAAACACGCCGTATAATAGATAAATCACCGCGCCAATAAACATAAAGTGTACCAGCGGTTCGCGTAAAAACTTCACTTCTTAAAATATCCTCTTTCGATGTAAGTTGGGGTTCGCAAGCTCACCCGCAACCTACGAATCAATACAATAATCGAGCCAGTCCACAAAGGCCTGACCCGATATTGATAACCCGATTTACCCTATTAAGGCAGATACGCCTTTAAGCCGGGATAGAATGATGCTTTCTTAACCAATGTGGCTTCCGGGGTATACCAAATTGGAGAAGACCAGGCACGTTCCTGGATAGTCGCAGGGACATCTGACGGCGGTTCGACACCCAATGCCTTGGCATCGTAGGTGGTCCAGCGCGGTGTTGGAATTTCAAGCACACGCACGTAATAAACCGCATGTTGAGACTGGTCAAAATCCGGGTCAGTCCAGACAGCCGACAACTGGGTATCACCAATATCATTGGTATAAGTCGCTTCCTTAATATTAACCGTAGTACCCACTGGCGTCAGTTTACCCGTTTTTTTATCAATCTTACGATTATCCGACCAGGCTACATCATAAACCTTCTCCCAGGGGTGGCCGTCTTTATACCAACCCTTGACAATCTGGACCCGATCAAGGTTTGCACTTTCAGGATCTTTCTGTGCCCAGACAGCAAACGTCGGCGCCTTGCCTACTTTCTTTTGTAAATCCTGGCCCATAGGTACACCTCCTTGATAAGCCTTCTTGACGAAGTTCTTATTTTTAACCAGATTCTTCGAATAGCCCCAGCCACCAAAGAAGCGCAGGCGGATAAAAGTGCCCGAGGTGCCGTAGGTCTCTTTTTTCTTGATAGCATCGAAGATTGCCGTACGAGTGTTCTCCGGCGCCCAGACCGCCGTAGTACCCGGCGTGCCAAAATACTTTGGTGGTTCACCAGCAACAGTCGTGCCTGATGTCAGACGAATCTTCGGTGTGTTATCAGTATTACCATGCACACCGGTATAGTTAAACTCCTCGTTATCCGAAAAACCATCGTGTGAGTCTGCACCGGCAACGATGCCTAGCTTCCATGGGTTGGCCCCAATCATTTCCTGAAAACCAACACCATCGGTCAACGCTCGGCGTACGTAACCATTATTAATTCTGCT
>CAZYTB010000201.1:2289-3485 GCA_964650375.1 uncultured Campylobacterales bacterium
GAATCGAGCGCCGAGAAGATCGTGTCTGGTCCTTTATCATCGCGGAAGAATACATTGTGATGAAGGTTCTGGGCCATCGGAATCGAGGTCCACTCATAAGCAATCAGCGTGGTGAACTTGCCTGGCTCATTGTGCTTATTGGTTATTTCCTTCTGCTTTTCCCAGACCGAGGCCATGGTCTTTGGATCCATCAGGTATGCGGGTGGTTTACCTGCAGAAACTGCGGTAATAATTATCTGGAAGGCCTTCGCGCCATCCTTCGCTTTACCGGTATTAATCAGCTTGCCGATCTCTGTGTTATGTAATGGATTCTTTTTATCGAGCATCAGTGGCAACATGCCCATGAATACAGCGTGGTCGGTCACCGCACACCAGTCATAGGGTGTCTTTTTCTGTACTGTCGTACCATCGAGAAGTTTCTTTACGGCCTCACCCTTACAGAAGCGGTAGGCATCGTCTGGGCCATTGCGGGTGCCCATAGCGAAAGCATCCGGCGAATCCGATGTATGCAAATGTTGCTCACCGAAGTAAACGTTGTTCAGCGGATTGGGTTTGCTTTTCGCCGCTATGGCGTTGGTGCTGATCAGTGCTGAACATAATACTGATAGCGTAAAGACACTTATTTTATTCCTCATGTTCTTATTCCTCACGGTCTTATTCCTCACGGTCTTATTCCTCATAGTCACCCATGAGAACCAACACCAATACTTTTATTTTTTAGCTGCGGGTGTGTACCAGAGAGGAGAAGACCAGGCGCGCTCCTGGTGGGTGGCCGGCACAGTTGTGGGTAGCGGCAGATTGTTCCTTGCCGAGTCATAGGTCGACCAGCGCGGTGTCGGTATCTCCAAAACCCGCACGTAGTACGCGGCACTCGTCTCAGGCTTGAAGTCCGGATCGGTCCACATTGCACTCAGCTGGGTGTCGCCGATGTCGTTGGTGTAGGTCGCCTTCTTGACGTCGACGGTATTGCCCACTGGCGGCAGCTTGCCGGTTTTTTTGTCCAGTTTGCGGCCATCCGACCAGGCGACATCGTAGATCTTCTCCATCGGCAAACCGTTGGCGGGGTGGGCCCACACCTTGATGATCTGTACCCGGTCCAGGTTGCCGCTTTCAGGATCTTTCTGAGCCCAGATAGCAAACGTTGGTGCTTTGCCATCTTTCTTCGGTAAATCCTGACCCATGGGCACACCATCCTC
>CAZYTB010000202.1:0-3464 GCA_964650375.1 uncultured Campylobacterales bacterium
ATCATTAATTCTAATACTGTATTTTTGTAACTTTCAAAATATTTTAAAAGGAATATATTTGGCATAATTATATTAAATTAAAAATAATATTAAATTAAAATTAACTAATATTTAACTTTCTTAAAATAAGTAAACTTTTATTTTAAAGAGATACTGAGAGATTTTAAAATTTCTCAAAAGTTAAGATTTTTTCAAAAAACAAGTCAGTAAAACAATCTTCACGCCATTAACTCTGCCTTCTATTTGCTCAAGGTTTGATGTAAGAGAAATATTTCTAACAAGCAGTTCCTCTTTTGGCGATAAAACCAGCACCTTTAACTTCTAAATCTTTTATGATGGTGACTGTGTCTCCAGATTGCAAGATTGCACCATTTGAATCTTTATGGATGACACTATTCTCTTCTTCACTTTGGGTAAGCGACTTAGCCCAAGCTAATATATCATCTTCAAGATACAACATGTCTAGTAAATCTTGTGGCCAGCCTTCTTTTGTGATTTGTTTTAATATCCTATATGCCATAACCTGGACAGCCGGAATCGTACTCCACATGCTATCATTTGCAAAAAAGACTTAATTAAAAAAAGTTACATTCATTTAGGTTAGAAGTAGCTTACAAAGATTGATATTTTGGGCTTTGTAAGTTTATTTAAGATTGATTTGAATTGAAGTTATGGTGGAGTATAGCGGGTTCGAACCGCTGACCCCGACGCTGCCAGCGTCGTGCTCTCCCAGCTGAGCTAATACCCCCATCATGTTATAAAGTATTTATTTAAAGCATCCTTGTTTTCATAAGGCGATTCTTTGCATATTTCTTCGCCGAAGATTATATCATATTTTTTATTTGCATCTGTTTTTGCAAAGGTTAATATGCTTTTTAGTGCAATTTTTTTGTCTTCCTCTGTAGCATTTGTGCTCAATAAAGAAGAAGGACCAGGTATATCCTTGGCTTTTATATAAACATATTTTTTAGTTTTTATTTCATCTATTCTGTCATTTTCTTCTTGATTTCTGCCTATTATCAACTTTGCATTATCAGGCAGTCTTAGTTGCCTTCCATTTTTTAAAACATCTATGTCGGCAACTTCTAATTTATCGTATTTTGTAAAATCTCTCATTTTTTTTGTGAAGTTTATATCTGTCAGTAAACACCCGCCGCCTGGTTTTTCAAAATCATCCCATCCAAATTTCTCTGCTAATGAGAGTTGCATTTCTCTGCTTCTGCCACTGATACTTAAAAGTTTTTCCCGATTTACCCAGCCCTCATTTTCTGGTTTAGTAGGTTTCATTAATTTTGCACTAAGTGGCCTTAGTATCAAATCTTTCTCGTCACCTGCTAATTTTTTAACAGATTGCATGGCATCGGTTCTTTGACTCATCGGTCTTTGTCCTATGACCTCACCAGTTATTAGAAATGAAGCATCGTATTTTTTAAGCAATTCTCTAGCAGTTCTAAACATAAAACCATGACAATCTATGCAGGGATTGAAATTCTTACCATATCCAAACTTTGGGTCAAAAAGGATATTTTTGAGGTAATAATCTCTTACATCAACAACTTCAAAATCTCCACCAGCTATTTTTGCCCTTTTTCTCATAGTTTCGCTGATATCTGTTTTTGAGCCAAATCCTATATTCATGTTTAATGCCAATACCTCTATGTTTTGCATAGTCATTAGTTTTATTGCAATCATGCTATCTAGCCCACCGCTAAAAAGTGCTAGACATTTTATTTTTTTATTCATAGGAAATCAATTCCCCTTTTTTTAATTTGAAAATTTTCTCTTGAATAGCTCTTATATGAAATTGTTTTTCTTTATAATTTAAAGATTTATTTGTCTTTACATGTAGCAATTTTTCATTATAAAATCTTATTAAAAATGTAATCATACCAGAAAAAAGGTTTTCTTCTTCATAAATTTTTATATCATCCCATAAAATAATCCGTCTTAATTTTGGATGTTCAAATTGGTTTTCCAGTAAAAGATTAAATTCTTCATTATGGGTTTTAAACATGCTTATATCAATTGTGTCTAATATGGTGTCGATTAGTGATGGTTTTGCAAGTATAGTTTTTATAATTGTAAGTTCCAACATATCTTCAAAAGTTTCTCTATTTTGTTCTACTCTCACATTTCTCTTTATTTTTACCAAGTTTTGAGGTAAATTTAAAGCTCCACTCAAAACCCCTTTGAAACTTTCCTGAAGAGACAAAGGAAGAGTTTGAAGATAACTGGTTCCCTCTTGCAAAGCTTTTTGCTTTTCCAGGGCATCGTTTAAGTCATACTGTTTCACAATTCGCTCAATCGCAAATTCTACAAAAGGTTGAGCTTGATTAAAGAGCCTGTTTAATTTATCTATCTGCCCATTTTTTACCATGTCAGCAGGATCCATCCCCTCACCAAACAAAACTACTCCGCCCTTAAAAGAATGTTTACTGATTAGCATGGAAGCTTTAAGTGCAGCTGCAACTCCAGCATCATCTCCATCATAAGCTAGTATAACTTCAGGTTCCATTTTTGTGATAAGTGGTAAATGTTCGCTTGTAAGTGCAGTTCCAAGAGTTGCAACAGCGTTTGTAAAGCCTGCTTGATGAAGCATCATCACATCTAAATAACCCTCAGTTATGATTATCTTTTTTTGCGAAAATATATTGTCTTTGGCAAAAAAGTAGCCATAAAGAAGTCTTGATTTATTGAAATATTTAGTTTGTGGCGAATTAATGTATTTTGCAGGATGATTTGTAATGGTTCTTCCACCAAAGCCTACAAATTTTCCAGTGCGTGAGCGAATCGGAAAAATAATTCTATCTATAAATCTAGAATAAGGCTTGTCGTTGTTTGTAGAAACATCAGCTACACCATATTCTTTCGCTTCACTCATGGAATAGCCATAACTTCTTAAAAAATTTAAAGTTTCATTTGAGCTTGGAGCAAATCCTAATTCAAACTTTTCAATAGTTGCCTCGCCTATACCTCTTTTAGATAAATACTCTTTTGCAATATTATTTTTATCTAAATTTTGCCTAAAAAATAGAGTAAGATTTTCCATCAATTTTCTGTCTTCTACTTTTTTATCATCATTAGTATAAGTAAGAGAAAAATTGAACATGTTAGCTAATTTCTCGATGGTTTCAGGGTAGTTTAATTTTTCATATTCCATCACAAATTTTATAGCATCACCACCGGCACCACAGCTGAAACAATGGTATATCTGCTTAGATGGGCTTATGACAAGACTTGGATTTGAATCATTGTGAAAGGGGCAAATACATTTAAAATTTGCACCATTTTTTTTGAGTTCCAAGTAGTTGCCAACTACATCAACAATATCAATTCTTTGTTTTAAATTCTCTATGGATTGGTTGTCTATCATTCTATAATTATACTCACCTTAACCTTAAATCACCTATTTAAAATTTGCAAACTAAGTATTTGTTTCCGCATGATTTCTTGTGCTATTTTAA
>CAZYTB010000203.1:0-3453 GCA_964650375.1 uncultured Campylobacterales bacterium
TAGTTAGCATCGCGTTATAGATTAAATATCAACCTAACACATAAATATAAATTTTTACCACAGCAAAAGATAGTAATTGATTACTATCTTTTGCTGTGGTAAAGTTAAATTCATGAATGTTGAAGTTAATAAGTAATGCTAGTCAAACTGATTGACTGCATTACCCATTAGCAATATTGGAACTAAATATGAAAAAATTATCTGTGAATAAACGAACCGTTACCTTGCTACTTGTACTAATCCCATTATTGGTCGTGTTTGTTTACGTGGCAACCACTTCTGGGCCACTATCGCCAATTGAAATAACCGTCACTTCGGTAAAAAAACAAACAATTGAACCTTCATTGTTTGGTATCGGTGTAGTTGATGCTGAATACCGTTATCGCGTTGGTCCAAATATAACCGGGAGAGTGCTCGCCCTTATGGTGCGCATAGGTGATAGTGTTGTTAAAGGTGAGGTTCTGGGTGAAATGGATCCTGTGGATATGGACAATAAAATCCACTCTAAATTAGCGGCAATCAATCGGGCTAAAGCTTCAATTGTAGCAGCAGAGGCAAAAGTTAAAGATTCCTCAGCAAGGGTTGATTATGCTCAATCTCAACTTAAAAGATACCAACAACTTGCTATTGAGAAGACAGTCAGTAAAGAAGCTGAGGAAGTTAAAAATCAGGAATATTTGGTAAGTAAGGCAACCCTCGAGTCTGCCCGAGCAAGTTTATTAGCCTCCCAAGAAGAGATGAGGATGGTTGAAGCTGACTATCGAGGTCTTTTAGAGCAGAAAGAAAATCTTAAACTAGTGGCTCCAGAGAATGGGCTGGTTGTAGCTCGTTATTATGAGCCTGGTAGTACAGTGTTAGCGGGTCAGGCTGTTTTGGAAATTATTAACCCAGAAAGCATTTGGATTAATGTCAGGTTTAATCAGTTACAGTCAGATGGATTGAAAAGAAACTTACAAGCAAATATTGTATTACGCTCAAGAGCCTCAAAAGTCTTTGAAGGTAAAGTTTCTCGAATTGAACCGCTTGCGGACTCAGTGACTGAGGAGACTCTAGCCAAAGTTACTTTCAACCAACTACCTGAACCATTCCCACCAATAGGAGAGTTGGCTGAAGTTACCGTGATTCAATCAGCGCTGCCTGCCACATTAATAATCCCGAACTCAAGTATCAAGAGATATCTTGGTGAGACTGGAGTGTGGTTAATCAAAGATGAGCAACTTATATTCCAACCGATAGAATTGGGCGTCTATGACTTAGAAGGGCAAGTCCAAGTCCTTGCGGGATTAGAAGAAAATGACACAATAATTGACCACAGTAAGCAACAATTATCAGCCGGTAGCCGTATCAAAATAGTTGAAAAAATAAAGGCCGCAAAGAGATGATTAGCTTAGCTGGAAGGGATGTTTTGCATTCTTGGGGAAAGTTTGTTTTTACTGGCGTTGGTCTCGGGCTACTGATTGGCGTCACGTTGACTATGGCTGGTGTTTATCGTGGCATGGTCGACGACGCCAAGATATTGCTAAGTAATAGTGGCGCAGATCTATGGGTGGTACAGCAGGGGACTCTAGGGCCCTATGCAGAACCTTCCAGTATCCACGATGACATTTATCGTGGGGTGTTAGCAATGCCTGGAGTGGATAGAGCGGCGAATGTGACTTACCTGACAATGCAGGTAGCTCAAGGCACTCGTGATGTTAGGGCTATGGTTGTAGGTATCGTGCCTAGAGGTCCGGGAGAACCTGGATATTTAATAGATGGACGCCACATCACTCGTAGTCACTATGAAACAGTTGTGGATGAAAAAACTGGTTTTAAACTTGGTGAAAAGATTCGCATACGACGAAATAATTATACCGTTGTTGGTATCACTAGGAGGATGGTTTCTTCGGGTGGAGATCCGATGGTGTTCATTCCCCTTAAAGATGCCCAGGATGCTCAATTTTTAAAAGACAATGACGCGATAATAGATGAGCGTTTAAGAACAGAGCAAAACCCTCAATTCAACAAACCGGGGGTGCTTGAGGGCATTATTGAGTCCCAGAGTCACAATCCCTTTGTCAATGCCATACTAGTACAGATTAGATCTGGTTTTTCTCCTGAAAAAGTCGCTGAGCCGATTCGACGATGGAAACGCTTACAAGTTTATACACGAGATCAGATGGAACAGATCTTAGTGGCAAAACTTATTGCGACATCCGCCAAACAAATTGGTATGTTTTTAGTCATTCTAGCGATAGTCAGTGCGGCAATTGTTGCGTTTATTATTTACACCCTTACCATGGGTAAAATTCGAGAAATAGCAGTGTTAAAGTTGATTGGTACGCGTAATCGAACGATTGCCAGTATGATCATGCAACAAGCAATTGGTCTTGGAATAATCGGTTTTGTGGTTGGAAAAATATCAGCTACGGTGTGGGCGCCAATGTTCCCAAAATATGTTCTGTTGCTTCCTGGCGATTCAATCAGAGGTTTCCAGGCAGTTGTAGTTATTTGTATTCTTGCCAGTTTTATGGCTATTAGAGCAGCCTTGAAAGTAGATCCTGCCGAAGCTATAGGAGGCTAATATGAAGCCAGAAGAAGTAGCACAAGGTATTTTAATCGAAGGAATGCGTAAAAGATATGGAGATGGAGACACTGCTGTTGACGCTTTAAAAGGTGTCAATATGAAGGTTGAGCCTGGCGAAGTGATAGGACTAATCGGTCCTTCTGGTTCTGGTAAAAGCACGTTACTAAAATGTTTGGGTGCAGTTATAGAGCCCACAGCAGGGCGTATGACACTTGGAAATCAAATTATCTATGATGACCAGTGGAAAATTAATGATTTGCGCGCACTAAGAAGAGACAAAATTGGTTTTGTCTTTCAGGCTCCTTATTTAATTCCATTTCTGGATGTGACCGATAATGTAGCCTTAATTCCAATGCTTGCAGGTCTTTCAAACAATGATGCAAGACAGAGAGCGATGGAGTTGTTAGAAGCTTTAGATGTTGCACACCGAGCTGGAGCAATGCCGTCTGAACTTTCTGGAGGAGAGCAACAACGGGTAGCTATCGCCCGTGCATTAGTTAATAAACCGCCAGTCATTCTTGCCGATGAACCGACTGCTCCACTGGATAGTGAACGGGCTTTAGCGGTTATGCGGATACTCAATCAAATGGCTGAACAATACCAGACTGCAATTATCGTAGTCACCCATGATGAAAAAATCATACCCACATTTAAAAGAATGTACCATATTAGAGACGGGCACACCCATGAAGAAAAGGGTGAAGGCAAGCCTTTTGAATAGACTTTCATCTACATTTAATGCCTTTCGGATCACGCTGTTGGGTGATTCGATGGCATTAGTTGTGTAGATCGCTTTCCTGATTTCTTCAGGGTAAATAAAGCTAATGAATGTCTTCACGAAACGGTAACGACGGTTGTGCTCCCGCTTTTGTGGCTGTAGCTGCACC
>CAZYTB010000204.1:0-3386 GCA_964650375.1 uncultured Campylobacterales bacterium
TCCTACGTTCAAGATACTTCTCAACTTCATCATAAGCAACACAGAATGTTAGATGCCCCGCTTCCCGCATCCCTGTGATTCTCGTCATTTCTCAGTCTTGTCGGGTCTTTGACCCCCATTCTCGGGGCTTCATCTGTCAGACCCCGCGGGGCTGGGGCCACTCGGATCATCCTCGCGTCCCCGAGTGGCTCAAAAACAGTTCTCCAAAGTATTTATAAACTTTCCCCGATAAATGATCATAATGTCAGAGCAGAAGATTGTCTTTGTCAAAGGTAAGGTACTTTACGAATCAAAGAACACGGCAAGCATCTACGTATATGCTGATCATGGAGGAAGAGAACTGTCAAAATACGTTGGCAAGGAGGTTAAGGGCCTCATAGTAGTTGAGGATCCATGAAAGTCTACAGAACACTTGTACTAAAGTACAGACTAAGCAAAGAACAGTACGAAACAGTAAAGAAAACACTGACACGTGTACAAGCATTTGCAAACCTCTACGCAAGAGGATACTTCAAAGGGTACCTAGGTAACTTTCATGGAATAAGCTTTCACTTTACAAAGTCTCTTACATACTTCTCTAAAAGTCTTTTGAGAAGTCTCTGTACTAAGCCAAAGAGATAGTTTTGTAAGATAAATGTTCCTTTAAACGTCCAGATACGTATAAACAATGAGAGAGACCGAGGTGCAACTGTTTTTATTGATCTCAAGAGCAAGACAGTGAGGGTAAGAGGCTTCATTGATGATAGAGCATTAGTATTTGAGCTTAGTGAAAGCTGTGTAAAGTACATTCATGAAAGACTAAGTGAAGGTGCAAAAGCGAAGTGTGCACTGCTTTGGCTCGACGAAAAGAAGCGTAAACTCTGTATAGGCATAGTCTTCGAGAAAGATGCTCCTAAACCCTACACACATGAGAGCATACTTGCAATCGATGTCAATACTTGGCTCCATGGAATCACGTGGGGTCTAATCAAGTCAGGAAGAATCGTTAGCGAAGGCAGATTCAGACCAGATCTCGGTTACCTCAAGAGGCTGTATGATGAAATGTTACACTTATCGAATCTCTGGGGCATGATCAAGAGGCTTGGACTAGAGGACTCTGAAATAGGAAAGAAAATAAGACGACAGCTTAAGGCTGTTCAGAGCAAGATCTATCGCTACTTGAAGGATTTCTGTAACAAGACTGTGCATAGACTTATCAAGAAAGCTCTGAAGCACAGAGCGAAGATCATTGTAGACGATGTGCTCCATGAGTCAATACAAGAGCTACGAGAAGAGATACTTGACGAAGGTTTTCGCAAAATTATGACATGTTACATACGTAGATTCGTGAAGCTACTCGAAAACCAGTGTCTATGGCATGGTATACCCTTCGAGAAAAAGAGATTATCAAGTACAATCTGCCCAAGATGCAATTCTAGACTAGTAGAAGTTGAGCCACGAGTAATGTACTGTCTATCATGTGGTTTTAGAGAACACAGAGATAAGATACCGATATTACATGCTTCAAAATTGTCACTTGAGTTGTAAAAGAATAACATCATGTAATATCTAAAACGTAATATTACACTTTATAGTTTCTAGTATTTAGCTACTTATTTGCCGCTGTCCTCTATATCCTTCAAGTGGTTCTGCTTTTTTGAGATTGTCAAATGCTGATACGATAAACACGAAGACGGTGATTATCCCAGCAATTACTGCCCCTGTTGCTAGACTTGCAACAAGTGCAGGAAGTATAGCAGATGCACCAGTTGCCACATTTCTACCAATGTTCACATGCGCTATCCCAACTGCCGCGAACCCAACTATCAGCGCAATAACAAGTACTGTAAGTACAATAAATGCAAGTGATCCCTTCCTAAGTTTGCTAATCCCAACGAGATAATGCTCATTGACCATAGTTACACCATTTCTCATATTCATACACATTCCCGAGAAGAACATTACAACAATACGTTTATTGTTTACATGAAATCAAGCAACGACATCTGTCCTGTGTTTAGTCTTCTTCTTTTCGTATTGCTAAGTTTCTGCAATATTAAGCTCCTAGTGATGTACGCTGTCCTGTCTATTGCATGTACAAACCTTGGTAAAAGAAGCACCTTGTCACGTACAGCAACACCAACACCGATCTTCTCGTACTTCTGTAAGGTTTGTCTACTTACCCTGTCACATACAACGAATGTCAGTCCATGGAATGAATATGCGAAGCATTGGTTTATGCAGTAGGGATTGTCTGCATCTACCTCAAGCTCAACAAGGACAACATAGGGAAACCCACGGAACACATAGACAACATCAGGCTTAAGTGGACTATTGGGTAGTCGAAACTCCTCAAGAACAAGCAAATAGTCACCATATACAGATTTCACTACCTTATCAGCAAATGGTCGAAGCTCTTTTTCCTGCATCAACACTCATGACAGGTAAGCTACCGTATTAGTTATATACCTGCTCTAGTTGACGTATCAACACGTCAATTTCCTCCTTTTCGAAGACGCCAAAAGGTGCAACAAATACTAGATCAGACTCATACGGTGTTACACAGAGGACAAGGCGAAAACCTAGACGCGTTAAGACATTTCTCAACCTCTCAATTTTCTCCTTAACACCACCTCTCTGTGACAACTTTTCAGACACATAAAGCGTACATGTTTTATCTAGTGTACTCGCCACCATGTTCATGGTAACCACCCGAAGTATGTCATAAAGCTACTAGATGTATCTCAACTGGCTTCATGCAACACCTTTCTTCCCGATGTTATACACTGTCTAACACATTCCTCTATGCAGAG
Organism: uncultured Campylobacterales bacterium; assembly: GCA_964650375.1. Lineage (GTDB taxonomy): Bacteria > Campylobacterota > Campylobacteria > Campylobacterales > Sulfurospirillaceae > JAADIZ01. Next base: position 2,793 of record CAZYTB010000204.1, read on the forward strand.
TTCCTTATCTTCAACACCCATACAAGCATATTCACATGTGTCACAACATATGTCGACAAGAGAATCATCAGCACTGTCAGTTATTAGGGACATGGTATAGTCAATAAATTCCATGTTTTTCTAACTATCCTTGTCTTGATTTATAATGGAGATGAAGTTTTTGCATCATTGCTTAGAGTAGAGAGGTATTAGTTATTTGACAAGTAGGAGTGCTTTCATTGTTGCATCTCTGAACTTTGTGCAGATACAGTTGTATGGACATTCACTACACATCTTTGGATCGTATATCTTCCCTTCATTCAGTACCATACTTATCCAACAGTTGTATGCTATTTCAATAATGTTGACCCTCCTTACACATGTTTTCTCTATCTCTTCCCTAGCTCTCCTGTACGCTTCAGCTACCTTAACAATCATGTCTGCGAGTAACCCAGCACGATCAAGTGGATAAGCAATGCAGTCTAGATGCCTCGGATTTTCCCTCTTGCGACAAATCTCGACAACATTATCATATGCAATTACTATCGTATCTGTTGCAGGGTCACAAATCCTGACATGAAAACCAATCTTCTCAAGGTAGTCAAATGGTCTAAA
>CAZYTB010000205.1:0-3327 GCA_964650375.1 uncultured Campylobacterales bacterium
AAATATTTCAGTAACGAATCTATTGTAGAAACTGTTACGGGTTTATTAAAACTCTTACTTAATAGAAAATCACTCTTAAAACTATTATCTATTTCACCATTTTCTTTTTCATATTTTTTTTCAAGATATATTTTTGCCGATGAATGAATCAATCCACAGTTTTCTTTGTCAAATAAATTCAAAACTCTCTCGTAAAGCTTATTTGATGTGATTTGAGTGGGAAGTGTATAGATAATCTTTGAGTGTACATTGTATAAATTATTAATAGCCCAAAGTAGCGAACCCTCTGTTTTACCTTCACCAGTTGGAATCTCAATCAAAATATTCTTATTAAGCTTCGACAAGTTTTCCTGAAATTTTCTTAATCTATCAAAAGTCAATTTTTCTATAAAAGTATTTTTTGAAGGTATTTGTTTAAAAACAATATTTGGTAAAGTTCTACTGAATCTTGCACTTGCTAACCAATCTGCTAAATTTAAAATACCTGAAACATATGTATAAAGTATTCTAAGCTTTTGATTTTGTTTGATGTATTTTAAATCATCTTCAATATCATTTATTTCTATTCGCATATCATCAAAAATTTCAAATTTAAACTTATATTTACAAGTTTTTTTTAGGTAATTTTGATAATTTTTTTTATATGCTTCAAAAAAAACATTTGCCTTATTTAGAAAGTGAAATGATACATCTGTCATCCCACGACCTTTATCAGATAAAAGAGTGTGATGTGTCAAAACGATAATAAGCAACAAATTGATATATACATCATCTTCTACAAACTCAAAATCTTTTATATTAACCAATACACTTGCAGAATATAATGAGTGATAAGACTGCGTACCATCCATTATTGTAGATTGAAATTCTTGGGTAGCCTTTCCAATATCATGGAAATAAGCAGTAAAAAATATCAAATCTATAATTTTGTTTCTATCAAAACCACTTTGTTTTGATACCTTCTCTAGCGATTTATCATCAATAAGATTTAGTGCTTCTTCAATTACCCACTCAGTATGCGTTCGTAAATCTTGTGTTTTTATATGATTTTCATCAAGAACCAATTTTTTAGCTAATATTTCCATTAGTAAAATACAATCTTGTTATTTAATTCATCGTCAATAAAGCTTTTAACCTTGCTTAAAAACTCTATTTCACAATTGATAAACTCTACTTGTCCAAACTCCTCCTTAACTTCTCTAGAAATCTTTTTATCATTTTTGTCAAATCCCAAAAATTTGGTAGGCGCTAAATTTACCGTAGGGAGTTCAATGGCTTGAGTTATATCTTTTACAAAAGCTTTATATTTATTGCCTTTGTCTAAAAATACTGAATTTACTTTATTTGTAATATTGTCAAGCAATTCTATTTCAACAATATCCATAATATTAATTAATTCATCATCTAATCCTAAAGATGGAGTATTTTTAGGTTCTTTTAAATGCTCTAATATGTCTTGATACAAAGCTTGCTCATCTATTTTAAGATAAATTGTATAGCTCGGCAGATAAAGCTTATCTCTTCGTACAACACTTTTACCTCTATTTTGCTTATCTAAAGTTTTATAACTCCATAAGTCTTTTGTTTTGCCTTGCATGCCATTAATTACAACAGATATTTTAATCAACTCTTTATCTAAAATCTCAAAAAATTTCTTTTGAGATTTTAAAGAAATATTACAAAGCATGCCAACAACAGTTGTTTTGGGTGGCGCCAAAAAAGACTTATGATATGTCCTAAAAAAAGGAATTCTAAAGGAATTTAAAAGCCCTTCTCCTTTAAATCTAATTACTTTCATCTTCTAGACTTTTTTAACATATCTTTATATTCTTCCAGTGCTTCACCTACTGTTATTACATTATTAAAGCTACTTTTTATTTCATCTTCATTTGTAAATATACCTTTTGAGATACCTATGCTTAAACTTTCTACTTCTTGATCTTCAATAGCATCTTTGATATTTTCGATATTGATGTTACCATTAATATCCACACTAAGAGCATTCAGTAAAAATGGATTACCAGTTTTTTGTTTTGCAATAATAATAAATTTTGGTGAAATATCTTCAAGATTTCGTGCCTGTTTCGCTCCACCATTAAAATTTTTGATTGCATCAAGTAGGACATTTAATCTTTGAGTTCTCTCTTGATTATTTAATATTTCTTTTACCTCATAAGTATATTCATCTATTTCATTGCCGATATGCGCTGTATTTATCATTATATTACCTCTCATGAAGTTTAAAGTATCTATTTCAATTTGAACGATATTTCCACTTTTTTTACTATCATCTTCAACTTTTTGTTTTCTAGTAAGATAGTCATACTCACCTTTATATGGAAGCAAAGAGACTAATGGTGCAACTTTTACAGGCGACCATCTTCTTCCACCTTTGGGTAACATAAATCCAAATAAATCTAAATCACAAACAGATTTAAAAATTTTTTCTTTGATTTTTTCATCAATTTTATTGTTTAACTTTAAAAACTTTTTATCATCAATAAATGTTGGATTTCCATTTTCATCAACGCTACTAATAGATTCACCCAGTTGCATTAATGTTTCTTTTAAATATCTTCTTAATGCCTGACCAGAGACATAAGCAAACTCATCACCTTTAGCATTAGATATTTTTTTCAAGACAGTCACATTACCGCCTGAACTTTCTCCACCGTTGAGCGAAGCTACATTTACTTTTGTAATATACGCGATATTTAAGAACATTATTTATCTCCTTTATTTGATTTAGCAAAGTTAACGGATTTATATTTATCTATGGCATAAATAGCAATATAATCTCTCACTATTTCCCAATTTGACTCAATATCATTTAAAACTTCGTCTAATGACTCAGTAAATTCCTTAGAAAATTTTGCTTCTTTTTCATTTTTAAGTGTTGCAAATTTCAAATCCTTAAAATATGAAAGCATTTGTTTGTAATTTTTTACATTTCTAAGCTTAAAGAGCAAATCTTTATCTCCAAGTTCTGCACAAAAATGACCAATGCCATCACCTATTTTTTTTGACTTCTCATGAATACTCATATCTTTACCTCCTAATATATTTTGTAGATAGAACTGTTCAAATTCAAATAGGTTTTTACCAAACCCCATTGAATCATTTTTTAAAATATTAAAACTAGTCAAATAATACTCTCTTCTTAAATTTGAGAAATTCAATATATTTTGACACCAAGTTTTAAAATTTAAATTTACAAGATCCTTTTTGCACAGATTTGGTGGATAATCTTTTTTAATCTACTTCAATTTAAATTTAAATTTAAATTTGATTATTTATTTAAGTCGAATTAGAAGAAATGGGAAATGG
>CAZYTB010000206.1:0-3316 GCA_964650375.1 uncultured Campylobacterales bacterium
AATCAGTTTAAAAAAGTAAGAGTTGTTTACTTATAACTACCGATAACCTTAATTCTCGGAATCTATAAATAAAGTAATAAGGACTTGATTATGGACGGAATTTTATTAATTCATCCTGATTTGGAACACTCTCTACCTTCAGAAATTCATTTAGTTAAAAAATACATATTCAACAGTAAAGCAAAATCAACACAAAAAGCATATGCCTCAGATTGGAAAGTGTTTAATTATTGGTGTAAACAACGTAGCTTAGTATCATTACCAGCTATGCCAGAAACTGTTGCTTTGTTTCTATCCTTTTCAAGCCAAAAATGGAGTAAACCCTTCGACTCTAGGTAGAAGAACAGCAGCAATTAAATACCTACATGAAGCTAAAAACTATGATTCACCGACAAAGAGCAAACTCGTATCGGCCATCTTAGGAGGAATTAGGAGAGTTCATGGCATACCTCCTGTAAGAAAATCACCGTTAACAGTTAATAAAATGCTCATGCTACTAGCTCAAGTCCCTAACAATACGGTCAAGGGTATCAGAGACAGAGATATACTTTTAATCGGTTTTAACGTGGCACTCAGACGTTCTGAGTTAGTTGATTTATGTGTAGAGGATAGAGATGAAGTCCATGAAGGATTAAATATAATAATACGAAAATCCAAAACAGATCAAGAGAGTAAAGGTCAACAAATAGCTATACCAAGAGAAGTCACAGCTTCTGAGTATTGTGTTACGGCATTAAACAAGTGGTTCGATGTATCTGGTATCAAGCATGGTTCAGTGTTTAGATCGGTAAGTAAGTGGAACCATGTAGGGCTTGCTATGATAAGACCTAAATCAGTATGCTTGATAATTAAACAGTACACCAAATTAGCTGGTCTAAACCCTGATGAATTTGGAGGGCATAGTTTACGTTCTGGCTGGATAACTTCGGCAGCAGAAAAAAAAGGGGGGGGGGCCAGTATCTTCAAACTCAAAGAAGTCAGTAGACATAGATCATTAAATATTCTCTCTGATTATGTTAGGAAATTTATAGAGAGGATTACTTCACTGTGGCAGAAAGAATTTCCAAAAATAATAAGTGAGTACCAATGATTATATCATGCCAGAAATGTGGATTACTTTTGATATCTGTATTTTTCTTATCAATTTCCGGTGAATTAGTTTTCAAAATCCACAAGAAGTTCTTCGGTATTTCCGAAAGCACTTTTAAAGATATGGCCTATTTCTTCCTTGGTTTATACAAAAGACTGTTCATAGTCTTTATCCTTGTCCCTTACATTGCCTTAAACATCATGAGTTAAGAAAAAAGAGCCTTCTATGCTACCAGCAGCTCAAATACCATCTAACCATTTTGATGTAAGTCTCATGGAAAAACCTCAGCTTTGCTGAAAAATACATCAGAGAAAGTACATCCAAGTCAACTAAGAAAGCTTATGCTTCTGACTGGAAAATTTTTAGTGAATGGTGCAGTGCTAGAAATCTTTCTACTCTACTCTACTCTACCTGCCTCTGTTGAAACGGTAGACATGTTCTTATCTCATGAAGCAAGCAGAGGAAATAAACCATCGACTGTAGGGAGGAGAAAAAGCTGCCATCAAGTTCGCTCACAAATTTTCAGGCTTAGATACATCTCCTACTGATAACAACCACATGTCTAAGCTCATACCAGGTATTAGGCGCTCCCACAGTGCTTTTGTTAAACGGAATACACGCTAATAGCCACCATTATATGCTTTGGCTGTTAAATTGTGTTCCATGGACATTTAGAGCAATAGCTTTACTTTTAAAAGGAGTGTTGATATTTGTATAGTTGTACTGTTTCAATTTATCTACTAACTTTTTTGTAAAAAAGATGGTCGTGATAATATACTTATGGTTCCAATTCTAATTTCGCTAATTGAATCAAGAGAAATAAAACGTTCTATACCATAGAATAACAACTCTAAATCTAAAAAGGGATCTCCCCCTGTAAATAACACACCACTTACTTCCGGATTATCTTTTAAATTATGAGCATAAGCAAAAAAGAGGTTCTGAACTGTCTCCTTCTCTTATAAGTATTCTATTAGAGTTATGAACAGTAAAAGATCCCTTTTTTAAAGAGCAGTATTTTGATCATACCTAAAAATATGTGGACTAAAATTGTTAATCGTATCTATGCTGAATATCAATATATGGACAAGCTTAGCATTAGAATAGGTAATGAGAACAAAGGGTCTAATGTTGTAAGTAAGATTAGAGATTGGATCATTCAGAAACGTGGGCTGCGTCTATGTATGATAGAGGAACTCAGTTAACACGAACATTAATTAGAAGTAATCTTGATAAGTGGGTTCGAGCAAGATGCCATCTTCATAATATTTAGAAATTAAATAAATTCTATTGATACTGAAAAGCTTGAAAAAATTGACTAAAGATGAAACATTTCTAGAAAGGAAATTACAAAAGATTCTTTCTATGCTTATACGATTAAAGGAATTGAGAAAAGATGAAAAAATTTCTACACAAAAGACTTTGTTTTAACTTATAAATGTGGCCACAAAAAAACAATTTTTAGTTTGAAAAGAACTACAAAGAAAAATGATTAACATATGTTATATTCTAAGTTTTTAAATAAAGTTGTATTATTAGTAGTAATACTTTTTTGTGTTTTTATCATAGAGAACACATCTGTGTATTGTAGTAATGGAAATGCTTGTAATGAGTTTCCTGGATTTCCTACATTACCAGTTGAACCTGAAAATTCGTTTGATTACTTAGCTTTCGGTACAACCTTCTGAACTCCTGCTAAAGGTCCAGGGGCTGGGAAAACAAAGGAAGGACCATTTGATATAGAAGTTCACTCAAGCTATCCAATGAAAAGTGAGAATGAAAAAAAGAGACAAATTAATATAGGGGCTAATATGCTTTGCGCAGAAAGCTCTAAGTTGTTGTGTAGTAAGTATAACTATGTAAAATCAGGAACTGGTTGGAGAGCAGTTCATGTTAGTCTTAAAAGACAGTAAATAAGAAAGGAACTTACAATTGAAAAAAAATGAAGGTTATCCAGTTTCATTCTTTATTAATTATAAAATAAAAGAATCCTGTTCTTATGTTGAGTTAAAACAGTTGGTAGGAAAACTATTATGTGAAATAAAAAAAAATCTACCTGAGACATATGAAATTAAGGGGAATAAGTTAGAATTAAGAACAATAACTACTGCATTTCCAGGAGAAGAAGGAGAATAAAATGAATGTTACTATAGTTCAAAAAATGAAAACTCTAATTTTATTTTTGTTAATAATTTTTTTTGCAAAATCAGCTTATTGTACAGAATG
>CAZYTB010000207.1:0-3304 GCA_964650375.1 uncultured Campylobacterales bacterium
GAACTTGTGTAATTACCACAACTTCGGGTGGATTTGAATCAGGAAATAAGTTTTTAGGCAGACTTATAAGCCCCACTATTCCCATGATAAAAAAACCAACAATCAAACTATAAAGCAGATAAGGTCTTTTATAAAAAAAATCAAACATTTTATATTCCTTTTACGCTAATACCGGTAAGAAGCTTCAATAGTACATCTGGTTTTGCAACCACTATTTTATCGCTTGAGGATACTCCGCTTACCGCAGCGCCCTCTTGTGCTTCTGCTATTACATGTATTTTTTTAGCAATCGCTTTATCGCCTTTTAAAATAAGCACTAAACTCTTGCCATTTCTATCTAATATAGCATCATAAGGTAATTTTATACCATCTCCATCAAATACCACCACGCTTATTTCTACTCTTTGGTTGACTGCCAGATTTTCACTTATATTTGCACGATACTCTATAAGTCCGTTAAATGTTGTATTCAATGGTATAAGATTTATCTTTTTGTCTTTATAAATGATACTGCCGGCTTTTATATCATCCGGAAGTCTTACCAAAAGGTATTTATCAGTATTTCCGCTTATAAATTCTAATGGTCGCCCAGGTAGTGATATATCACCAATGCTAGCTACACTTTTTATCACTCCGTCAATCGGTGCTTTTATAGTTGTATAAGTAAGTTCATTTTCAACAGATTTTTTGTTTTCATTTAATTCTTTGATTTTTAGTTTAAATACTTTTATGCCACTTTGTATTGCTGCTATATTTGTTACTTCGTTATCAAACTGTTCTTGTGAAGCACCTTTTACTTTTAAAAGTTTTATAGTCCTCTCATGTGTTGCTCTTAAATTTTTAAGCGCTACTTCTTTTGATTTAATTTGAGTCTCAAGTGAAGATATATTGGTTTTTATAGTTTGAAGTTTTACTATAAAATCTGTATCATCAAGAAGAGCTACAACTTCGCTTTTTTTAACAATATCACCGCTATTTTTTATCATTTTAATTCTTGCAGATATTTTTGATGAAACTGTTATATCATTACCGCTTTGAACAATTGCTATATAAGGTAGTGTCAAAGTTATATTAGAAATTTTTGGTTTTATCGTTTTTACAAATAAAGAATAACTTTTAGCTACTGGTGTCTTCGCATTTTGGGCTATTTTTCTCAAAACTAATTTTCTACCCCCAATCACTAGACCTGCAATAACTAGTATTATTATAATCCATATTATTATCTTTTTCATCTTACTACTCCTTTTAAATCATTTCCATAAATTACAGCTAACTTTGCTATATCTTGCCATTTTTGAGATACTATTTCATAATAACTTGATTTTGCACTAAGAACTCCATCTTCATAGGTTAAATAAATCTCTTCAGTCATCCTTCCCTCATCAAATGCTACTTTTGCATATCTAAGTAAATCTTCTCTTTTTTGGATATTCATTTCTCTTAATCTCTTTGATTTTTCTAAAAGTATCAAATCTTTTTGCAAGGCTTTCACCCTGGTTTTCAACTCTTGCTCAGTTTTTTTAAGTTTCATCCTATCTTTCATGATTGATATCTGTTTGAGTTGCATATCCACATCTTCACCCCTATTATACAAGGGCATATAAACTCCTAATTGGTAATATCCATATCCTCTATTAACACTTTCTCCCATGTTTACATCACTTTGGGCATAGTTTTCACTCCACATGAGATTAAATGCAACTGTTGGATAATACCTTTTAGCCTTGCTTGCCTTAAAATCACTCATAGAAGCATTTATAACTTCCTGCAAAGGTTTTAATGCAAAAATTTCACCTTTTTTTACTTCTGAGATTAGTTCCATCTTTACAGGATTTTTAATCTCAATCCCTGTCAAATTTTCTATATTTGATATTAAGCTTGCCTTTTTAATATCTATATTGTTTACAGATATACCTATTTGGTCTAACCTTTCATCTATCTTATCTAGCGCAATACCGGGCATTCTTCCCGTATCTACTGATATCTGTATAGATTCTTTTGTTTTAAGCAAAGATTTTTGTGTGGCCTTTAGGGTTAATATCAAATTATCCAAATACTCTAAATTTGCATTTGAACCTAAAACCAAAGCTTCATTTTGATAAAAATTTAACTCCTTCTTTAATTGGGCACTCTTTGCTAGATATCTTGCTTTGTTACTTAAATCACCAAGCTCCTTTACGAAAATTGGCACACTTGCACCAATTCCAACTTTTTGTATTGTTTGCGCAAAAGGCAAAGGCTGTCCATGCGCTATAAGCCTCGAAGAAGACAAAGGATCAAGTGGCCTCAGATTTGTTGGACTATTATAATGCGTATAATTCGCAAACAAATCAACTGTAGGATAGTAACCGGCATTAACTCGCTCTTGTGCAATTTTTGCCATTTTAGAGCTAATTACATCTATTTTCGTAGTCGGCTGTTTGTTGATTGCATTAAATAAATCTGTGATACTCACAGCTTGCAAATTTACAACAACCATAGTGAAAAATAAAATTAAAAATTTTTTCATCATGTGTCCTTTAACATTTTTTTTATTTTTTTTATCAAGTATTCTGATATCTCGTCTATATCACATTTTGCGCATGTATCAATCCCGTCAATTTCAAGCGCTTTAACTCTTAAGGATTTTGTTGCTACCATAAGATTAAGCGTTCCTATAATCATAAAGTATAAAATCATGGGAATTGCATCTTTAAAACAACCTTTTTCTTCGCCGCGAATTAGAATATTACTAAACAAAGAAAAAAGTTTTTTCATATTGTAAAATAGTTTTTCAGGTATCTTGGAGCCGCTATCGCCTAATTCCTTCAGTAAGAGTCTTGGAAGATGTGGATTCTTACATGCAAAGGTAGCGTAGGTTTTTATAAAACTTTCTAACTCTTCTATGGGTTTTTTACAATTTTTATTCTCTTTTTGTATTACCATATAAATATCATCTAAAACTTTTTCCATAACGGCCTCATGAAGCCCTTGTTTATTTTTAAAATAGTAAAAAATCATAGCTTTATTTAGCCCACTCATAGAAGCTAACTCTTCCATCGAACTTGAGCCATAGTCTTTTTTAGAAAAAAGTAAAGTTGCATTTTTTATTATCTCGCTTTTTGAAGCTTTAGCGTCCCTTTTTTGAACAACTTTTGTCATAATACCTCCTAATTAACTAACCAGATAGTTAATTATATATCGATATAGCTTAAATAATTATAAATAATAATAATTAAGCTTATCTAATTATATTCAGTGGTTTATTTCAATATTGCATTAAACAAATAACCGATAACTATGATTCCAGAACCAACAATTCCAA
>CAZYTB010000208.1:0-3217 GCA_964650375.1 uncultured Campylobacterales bacterium
CCGAGAGCGATACCGCCGGTATTGCCCAGGCCAGTGCTGCTGCTCGGGTCGGTGCCGATGTAGTTACCGGTTAAAGTCGTGTTTGTTGCAAAATCAATAGTAGATACTCCGATGGTGTTATTCACCAGAATATTGCCTTCTCCCGCTGGGCCGATACCGACAGAGTTATTGCCGCCAATCGTATTATTATTGCCGGTAGTGATGAGAATGCCACTGCCACCGAAATTTTTAATTCTTAAGCCTTTGATCGTGTTATTACTTGCGCTAATAGTAATGCCATTTGTTCCACCGCCCGCAGAGCTGCCATCAATGATAACTCCAGCATTCGAGGCATTAATGGTGATACCGCCTTGCGTGATGGCAGGCAAGGCAGAAGTCAGAAAAATAGTCGCTGGCGTGCCAGCAGAAAAAATGCTGGTGTTGAAATCAATCGTAATATCCGTCGTTGCAGCGGTGATGGCTTCACGCAAGGAACAATCGGCATTACACACCCCGTCGTTAGTGTCAGCAGTTTTGTTAACCGTATAAGACGTTGGTGCGGCGGCGGCTTTATAAGTAGCGACGCCAGCTGCCCAGAATGCTGAGGAACCCATACTACCACCCATAGATTGAGTACCCATGGAGGAAACAATTTTATAGGCTGAATTAATGGTGGCGTTATTGCCGAAGTTGCTACTACTACCCGCTCGCCCGAGTGCTATATAGCTTGGGTCGGTAGTGAATGATTGAGCGCTTGAGCCATAGACGGCAACCGCACCAACCACGAGTGCGTCTGCTTGGCTTGTGATTGCGGAAGTACCGGAACTTGGATTTGAGCTGTTACCCGAGTTGATCGAGCCAGTATCTAAAGGAGACACGGTATCGATACCTGAAAACTCATTGGCGGCGGCGGCCCGACCTAATAGTGACTCATTGAAATTAATAGTGATGGTATCGCCAATGGTCAGTGCGGTCGTATTGTGTGCGGAGCAAACGGCGAGACGGATAAAGCTCGAACTCGCAACCGTTCCGTCGAGTGTATAGATATTGCCTTTAGAGTCGCTACAGGTTGCGGATGCGCCCGAAGGGAGAGCCGAACTAATGGTAATAATAATTGAATTACCTGCTGTTGTATTGGACGTGACCGATAGATTGAGTACGGGGCTTGAAAAAAAACCGCTATTGGCCGCATGTTTTGCGACTTCTTGTACAAAACTAATAGCGGCTTCGGCGTTGTTTAGTTTTAAAGCACTCAATAGTGAGGATTGTTGCCACGCCTGGGGCAATAGTGAGACAAATCCTGGTAGCAAGAAAAGTGCGATTGAAAAGCTGGCTAGGCGAAGCAGTTTGCGCAGTGTATGAGAGCGGTTTTTCTCACGGAGCAAGATATCATTATAGCCGGTTGTCGTGTTACCTGGTGTGCTATTTGATCGCCGGTTCGTTCGAAAATAGGTAGCGGAACAATAAGCGCAGACCGCGCGCATTTGTTGCCACAATTGGGAACAGCTTCTGGTGTTGTGTTGATGATTACGAATACAGCTAAACTTCATTTAATTCCGATTGCCAGCGTTTGAAACACATAACTACAATACGTCTATTGCTAATGCATCCAAGTCATTTTAAGAGGCTAAATGCCAAGTGTGTTTTGTTTATCCAAAATCTAATTAAGGCTATTTTGCCACATATGCGTTATTTGTCGATAAATTTTACACGATTATCACAAATATTTTAAGTTAATTAGAAGCTTAAGAGGAAACTTTTAAAATGGGGTTTTATTAGCGCACTATAAATATGGTATTGCTCAACAATGAAATGGCTAATACGATTTTCCTGATCTCTGCATGGTTTATAATGAAGACCTTATTTTGCCGTCTTTACCTCATGCCTGCGTATTCTCTGTCCTTAGGTAATTACTCAGCGTCATTTTAAAACGTATAGTTACTCAGGCAATCCCATCATTGAGAAGATAGAATGAAAAAAACAGATGTTATTATTGTGGGTGCCGGAGCTTCCGGACTGATGTGTGCCATTGAGGCGGGTAAACGGGGGCGCCAGGTTGTGGTGCTTGATCATGCCAATAAAGTGGGGAAAAAAATATTGATGTCGGGGGGCGGGCGTTGTAATTTTACTAATTACATGATTGAGGCGGATTGTTTTATTTCCAATAATCCCCATTTTTGTAAATCCGCGTTGCAGCGTTTTACGCAATGGGATTTTATAACGATGGTGGAAAAACATCGTATCCCTTATCACGAACGCGAACATGGCCAACTGTTTTGTAACGATAGTGCCAAAGCAATTCGGGATATGCTGGTGCAAGAGGCTGAACAAGTTAGGGTAGATATACAACTGAATAGTGACATCAGCAAAGTTGCAAAGAAAGCTGGACATCACTACATCGTTAGTACCACACGAGAAGACTATTATTGTCAGTCATTGATTATTGCTACCGGTGGGCTTTCTATTCCCAAAATGGGTGCATCTGCTTTTGGGTATAAAATTGCTGAGCAATTTGGGCTGAATGTCCTGCCTACGCGTGCAGGTTTGGTTCCACTTACTTTGCATGAAAAAGATAAAAAGCAATTGGTTCCATTATCTGGTATAGCTGTTGATGCCATAGTGAGTTATGCTCAACGCAATTTTCACGAGAATATTTTATTTACCCATCGTGGTTTGAGTGGCCCGGCGGTGTTGCAGATCTCTTCTTATTGGTTACCCGGAGAGCGTGTAGAAATTAACTTATTACCTGATGTTAATTTATTCGAGCGGCTCAAAGAAACAAAAAATAAAAATCCAAAACTTTTATTAAAAACGTTATTAAAGGAATGTTTGCCAAAGCGTCTGCTTGCCGTGAGAATTGAAAAAGACTTGCTTGATCTGCCTCTGCAAAATATCAGTGACGCTATCTTCGAACAAATTTCTATGCAGCTGTGTCATTGGAATATTAAGCCGAACGGAACCGAAGGTTATCGCACCGCTGAGGTTACTCTTGGTGGTGTGGATTGTAACGCTATTTCTTCCAAAACAATGGAGAGCAAAAATAGTCCAGGGCTTTATTTTGTTGGGGAAGTACTGGATGTGACAGGGTGGTTGGGTGGTTATAATTTTCAATGGGCCTGGGCCTCGGGGTGGTGTGCTGGGCAGTATGTTTAACCTAGCTCTTTTGCGCGTTGCTACAAGACGCCCTGAATTCTAAAGAACACGCCTTGCACGGAATAATTATTCTCGGATGCAATAT
>CAZYTB010000209.1:0-3190 GCA_964650375.1 uncultured Campylobacterales bacterium
ATCCACTCATCAAGAGCTTTGTTCCGGGTTTCGAGGTAGTCGATGACAACCGGTTTCCCATCGCCTCCGCGTTGTGTGATGATAATAGCAGTTGCATCTCTAAATCCTATATCCCACCAAGTTTGGCATTGCTTGGCTGGGTCGTGGGGGAATTGTCCGATCCGGCCTTCTTCTGATGCGAGGTTGAGTTCCTTCGTGTAAAACGCCCCTTCCATCCCCGCTTCAAAGCTGCAGAAATATTCTTGAAGAATTTTCTCCTCAGACATCCCCTCAGCGCGTTCTTCTGCAATGATGTCAGGCCCAATAACGTGAGTTCCGTCTGGCCGGAAGGTGTCGTCGACAGTAAGCATAGAGGAGTACCAACGAGGATTACCCACAGCCATGTCATAAAGTTTTTTGCCGTGATTCTTTCCTCTAGGGGTATATATAAAGAGTGCCCATCCGCCGTTTTCCGCCAAGATGGGACGAATATAATCCCATGCTTTGGGGTCCGCAACGGCATACTCAGAGAATATAACCCCGACAGGATTTGTACCGACCAAGGAGTCATAGTTGTCGCTCCCTACCACCTGATAGATTCCACCATTCCGGAACCTTATCTGCATGTCTGAATTGTTGATCGGATTTTCGACTTGCCGCATTTCCTTGGGAAACGCTTGATCGATCATTCTGCGACCGTCCCGGTCTATGCCATCCCATATAACTCGTCTCCCTTGTTTAAGGGTGGGCAACATGTGCCATATAGTCCCGACGCGCATTTGAGAGGCCACTGCCGATAACTGAAGACAACAGGAATCTTTCCCGCAGCGTCTGTGCCAAACAACGGCAGCGCGTTTGCGGTCAAGTCCCCCTCCAAACATGTAGTTGAAGAGGGGTGCTTGATATTCACGGGCAGCCCATTCATTTGGAAGTTCAAGGGCCACTTAAAGTGCTGCTGCTTCCGCCAACAGTTTTTCTTTCTTCTCGCGAATTGGCTTTCGCTCGGCTTGAGCTTTGGCCAATTCGTCCCCTATCATTCCTTCGCAAGCTTGATCTTCCTCAAGCGTATATTTGCAGGGGCGATCTTCCGCTTCGGCGGCAGCAATCTCCGCGTCATAAACGGCTTGTTCAATTCGAATCCGCGATGTTGGGGCCGCTTTATCCGAATTGGTGAATGACTTGATTGTCACTAATATTGTGCTCATTTCATTCCCTCTGATTGAAATCAAATTGCGAAATATTAACCTTCGGTTTCAGTCACCGCTGGATCAATATTTGTTGCTGGGTCAACCGATTCGGAATTTATAACATCGAAATCGGCCAGTGGCTCCAATATATCGGACCCACTTGGTGCCTCGTGAACAGGCAACTTACGCTCGGCTCGTCTTGCGGCCTTCTTAGCTATCTTCTTGCTCATCTTGTCCTTGCTCATGATATTCTCCCTCGACGGTTATGCCCATCGCTTTGTGGTTGATATTAATAGTAAGGCCCCCGGCAACTACTTCGGGGACGGTGAAACCCGAGTGTTTGGACATCAGATCAATGGCTTTGCCATATGCTGCCATATTTGTGACTTTTCCTTTAACCTGAACGCCATCCCGGTCCAGTGCCTGTATCTCCATTTCACCCTTTGCCCGGGGCAGGAAGCCGTGGAGCAATTCGTACTGTACCATATCCCTTGTTATAAGGGATTCGGCGGCCAACTCATCACCAAGTAACCTGATGAATTTAGCCACCAAGGGATTTCTCAGAAGGGTTTTACCTGCAGAACGGCTACGTTGGACAGCAGCAGCCGCCCTACAATGATCATAATCAATCAGATATTCGTAACAGAACATCCTTTCCTGCGGCTCAAGTTCCTGTTCGGCTAACTTTAGTTCGCTCGGTTCTGACCGCTGCAATGATCCTTCCGTCGATACGAGTTCTGGCTTGGGCAATTTGCTTCATCCTTCCATTGAGCAAGTAAGTGCGCTCCTCCAAAGACATTGGCTTTGCTGCTTCTTCCATCGTCAACGGCGGAAGGTCTCTGAAAAAGGATTCTCTCATAGTGAGGAGAAGTATACCACACGCGAGCGCGCCTGTCAACCCCCCATTCCCCCTGCGCATGCGCGCGGAAAAAAAGAAGAATCGACAGCGGCTCAAGGGAGCCGGAGAAGGGACTTCGAGCCAAAGGGCGGGGAGAAGAGATTCTTTAGCCCGTGCGGAACCCTATAGAACGCGGAACAGCGGGTCCTCCGTTCCGGGGTGTACTCCCCATCGGAACCGCGCGCATATGGGGGTATAGGAACCGCGCGCGAAAATTTTGACCGTACGGACGTACGGTTCCTTCTCTATTCTGCGGAACCCGGAACCCGGCCCGGAACCCGGCAATCGGCCCAAACCCCGCGTCGAACGGGTTGTCAACGCAGGACTTGACACGAGGCCCAAGGTGTGGTTTAATGGGGGTGTCGTCGGGGTGACGGCCCGGGCAACCCGCCCACCGCCCCCGACGCAACACAGGAGCACAACCATGAACACAGACACAGAGAAGGCGAACGTAGAGCAGACCGAAGTAGACGCAACACCGAAGCTGACCAAGAGCCAGCAAATGCGGAAGTACAAAGGCGGATACGAGACGTACCAAGCGCCGAACGGAAGCCTCAGCATGGACAACGGGGACGACGTGGCCTTGGCGTTGCGGGGCAGCAGCCCGGAAGCGGTGATGGCAGCGGCCGAGAAGCTCAAGAAGCTCGACCCCGGCACTCTGGCAACCCGGTACGCCAACCGGAACCAAGGGGCCAAGCGGATGAACAGCGGCAACATCATCCGGGGCTGCGTGAAGCGCGGTGAGGCAACGACCAAGCAGGTGGTTGCGGCACTGAAAGCGGCCAGCAAGCAGCTGAACACGGTCAAGCACTAACGGCAACACCAAGCCCCGGGCAATCAGGCCCGGGGCAACACAGGGAACATAGGGAACACGTTACCATGACATAGAACGCGTTCGGGAACCTCGGGGAACCGTGAGAGGAGGCCCGATTGTGGGCGCGTTTCACGTGGAACACGTTCCGAGGACCAAACACATTTAGAAGTGGACTTGTGGAACATGTTCTTGGGACTGCAAGGCATTTGGAAGTGGACCAACGGCGCAGGGAATGGGGCGCAGCAATGGCGGACGGAGGCGCGGGCGAACCCAGGCCTTTGAGCATAAACGTCGGAGCAAACACCAGACCCA
>CAZYTB010000210.1:0-3129 GCA_964650375.1 uncultured Campylobacterales bacterium
ACAGCTTTACTCTCTACATGTAGGCAATCAAAAGATATTTGCATACTTTGATATACCAACATCAAAAAAGAATACTCTAAAGATTATATATTCATATAAAAAATATGAAAAAAAATTAAATAATTTGAGAGATAAAAGCTTGTTGTACTTTTTCCTTAGTAGTTTTATCTTGCTGATATTGTCAGTCATATATTCGCTATATTCCATAAAACCATTGAGAAAGGCGCTTCACCTTTTGGATGAATTTTTAAAAGATATAATTCATGATTTAAATACTCCGATCTCTTCTATTTTACTGAATCTAAGAATTCTTAAAAAGAAAAAATCTGAAGATGCTATGAAGAGGATAGAATTTTCTACTAAAAAAATAGGCGCTTTGTATAATAATTTAGAAGTTATGATTAAAGATTCTCCTTTAAATATTGAAGAAGTTGCTCTAAAAACGATGATTGATGAAAAAATTGATTATTATAGTTATCTGTATCCTAATATCAAATTCGAAACAGATATAAAAATAAGTATATTAAAAACTTCATCAGATGAATTTTCAAGAATTCTGGACAATCTTATGTCAAATGCCTGCAAATACAATAAAGAAGACGGAACTATTCTCATATATATAGACGCAAACAAGATGCAAATCGAAGACAGCGGAATCGGCATAAAAAATACCTCTAAAGTATTTGATAGATTTTATAAAGAGAGCGATAGAGGAATCGGACTAGGACTAAATATCGTCAAAAAACTATGTAAAAGACTTGGATATTCTATAAAAATCACAAGCAAACTAAATATCGGAACCACAATCGAAGTAACATTTGAGTAACACTCTTGCGTCATAATTTCACCATCAAAACATAAGGAGAAAAGATTATGAAAACAAAAACTTTAATTTTAGGTGCATTATTGGTGCTATCGAGTTCAGTATATGCAGTAGATGGAGTAGCGATGGCAGATGGAACCACAACTTCTAGCACAACAAGTGATACAACGGTGGACCAAGATATAGCTTCAGCTGCAACAGTTGATGAGCTAATTTCAAAAATGACTCAAGCGCAACATCAGTATAGATATAAGTACATGAATGCTTTAAAAGAAAAAATATCTGCTTTGAAAGATCAAAACAGACAAAAAGCTATGGAAAATGTGATTGAAAAAGTGCAAAAAAGTAAAAGAATTGCACAAAGCAAGGCAAATAGCAAACAAAATCAAGGCATCAGTAAAAGTAGAGACATAGTCGGAGTAGGAATGGGTGGTTTTGGCTCTGGGAGTTCAGATGGTATGGGCGGTTTTGGCTCTGGAAGTTCAAATGGTATGGGCGGCTCTAATTCTGGTTCTGGTGGTATGGGCGGAGGGAAATTCTAGTGAAAAAGAAATATATTATTGCTTCTATAATCATATCCACTATTCTTGGTGGATGTTCACAAGCCAATTTGCAAATAGATAGTGACAATGATGGAGTAATGGATTACGAAGATGTTTGTAGCAATACTCCCAAAATGGCTATAGTTGATAGATATGGTTGCGCAAAAGACAGCGATAATGATGGAGTAATAGATTTATACGATAAATGTAAAAATACTCCATTGCTAGATATCGTAAATTCATCTGGATGTAGCGTCAGATAATATTATAATGTCACACCAAATAATTGAAATTTTTTGCATTTAATCCACACTAAGTTTAAAAAAACTCAAAAAATAGATATAATACACAAGTGACTTTACAATATGCTATCCAAAGGAGAAAATGATGAAAAAATTATCGGTATTACTTATGCTATCTAGTCTATTTTTAGCAACTATTTTAAGTGCTGGGATGGAGCAGGAGGGGAGAATCTTAACTTCTGCTAAAATTTTAAAAGATGCGATGAATGCTCCAAAAACTGGTATAACAAAAGAATTATTACACAATGCAAAAGCAATTGCTATTTTTCCAAACACTATAAAAAGTGCTTTTTTTATTGGTGGAAAAGTAGGCAAAGGCGTGCTAAGCGTAAAAAATGAAGATGGAAAATGGAGTGATCCTGTATTTTTAAGCATGTATGGATTAAGCCTTGGTATGCAAGTTGGTTTTCAAGCAAGTGATATAATCATGATTTTCAGAACAAGAAGAAGCCTAGATGACTTATATAGTGGAAAAACAACATTAGGCCTAGATGCTGGTGTTGTAGCTTTTGCAAAAGGCATTAAAAACGAAGAAAAAACAGATGAAAAACTAGCAGCCGATATACAAGCTTATGGCAAGAGTAGTGGATTATTTGTTGGTGTATCAGTAAGTGGTGCAAGCTTACATGTAAGTGACAATGATAATTTTGATTATTATGACGATATCGTTTATTTAGATAATATTTTAACTCATGATAAAATCAAAGATAAACCTGAGTCTGAAGAATTTAAACAAGTATTGTATGGTCTATAACACGGTAAATAATTGAATTTTAAAACAAAATTTTTATCACTTTTTAGAGAATTATTTATATATCATCACAAATCGTTAGAATTTCGTGCAAAGATTTTTGCTGCGATGATAGCTTCAAACAAAAAAGATGATGATGTCGAATACAAAATCTTACAAGAAGTGGCAAGAGAAATATACAAAGATAAATACAGAATAAATGTACTAGTAGAAACCACAAAAGAATATGTAGAAAAAATATTAAAGATTGAAAGTCTAAATATAGACTCTCTAGTTAAAGATATAAATAAAGAACTTCGTCTAAACCCAAGATTTGCACAAAAAATAAACATAAGACATCTAAAAAAATTCTTAGTTAGCCAAGAACACACAGATGAAGAAACATATCTCCTGCAAACAAGAATTATCGAATACTTGAAAAATGAGATAAAATATTCAAGAAATAAGATAAGTAAAAGAAAAAAATATAGACTACCAATTTCGTAATATAAGTTTCTAGATATTGTAAGGTTTTTACTTCATAAAACCAACTAAATCACTTTAAACTGGCAGAGAGGATGTCTGTCCACTTATAGCCTTTTATTCCCTGAGTTTGGGGCTTTAAGGTTTCATTTTAAATCTTAATGTAACATAAAATTAATCCTTTTAAAATAAGTATATCACAATAGTTGACGATTGATAATGATTATCAATTATAAAGTTCTATGGGGT
>CAZYTB010000211.1:0-3126 GCA_964650375.1 uncultured Campylobacterales bacterium
AGTTTTTCTAAATAGGCAACAATTAAATCATGGCGTGTATGGTAACTACCTATTTGGTATCCTAAAAATTCTTCAGGACTTGGAATGTTTTTGTTGAAAGGTTGATATTCTTTAAAATAATAATTTTGAGAGTTTGCAAAACTTTGTATTAGAAGCAATACAATAATTGAAAGTTGTTTTAATTTTTTCATGAAAAATGTAAAAAATGGTTTAAAAAAATAGAGTAGTATAAATTTACTATTTGTATGTTATAAAATCTTAAAAAAAGAAGATTTTTTTTGCAAACAAGTAAAAAAAGTAATTGTATGCATAATTTTTTTAGCGTAACCCTAATAAAAATTTAAAAAGAGAATTTAAAAAGGAAGTTTAAAAAGTTATATTTGTTTAAAAGTAAAATATTTATAAATCTTTTTAGATAAAAAAAAGTAAAAAATGAAATCAAGAAGAAATTTTATTAAAAAATCAGCAATTGCAGGTGTGGGAATTACAATAATGCCAAACTTAACATTCGGAATAACAGGGAGAAATAAAGGTGAAAAATTAAAAGTAGGAATGATAGGGGTTGGTTTACGAGGTACAAACCACTTAAATAATGTTTTACAAAGAAAAGATGTTTTAGTAACTGCGATTTGTGATATAGATTCAAATAGAATTTCAATTGCATTAGATTATATTGAAAAAGCAGGGCAACCAAAACCTGCAATATTTGGAAAAAACAACTTTGATTATAAAAATCTTTTAGAATTAGATAATGTTGATGCTGTTATTATTGCAACACCATGGCTGTGGCATACACGAATGACAAAAGATGCTATGTTAGCAGGTAAATATGCTGGTGTAGAAGTATCAGCTTCAAATACCATGGAAGAGTGTTGGGACTTGGTAAATACCTATGAACAAACAGGAACACATATGATGATTTTAGAGAATGTAAATTATAGAAGAGATATTTTAGCTATTCTAAATATGGTAAAACAAGATGTTTTTGGAGAATTAGTTCACTTTAGATGTGGTTATCAGCACGACCTTCGTTTTGTAAAATTTAATGATGGAAAAACAGCCTATGGTAAAGGTGTAGAATTTGGAGAAAAAGGAATCTCTGAATCAGCCTGGAGAACACAACATTCATTGCTGAGAAATGCAGATGTTTACCCTACTCATGGGGTAGGGCCAGTTGCTACAATGTGTAACATTAATAGAGGAAATCGTTTTTTGTCATTGACATCAAATGCAACTAAAGCAATAGGATTACATAATTATATTGTAAAAAATGGAGGCAAAAATCATCCAAACGCTAAACTAAAATTTAAACAAGGAGATGTAATTACGACTACCATTGAAACGGCAAACGGAGAAACCATTATTGTAACTCATGATTGTAACTTGCCTAGACCTTATTCACTTGGTTTTAGAGTACAAGGAGCTAACGGACTTTGGGAAAAAGACGGAGATAGAATATACATTGAAGGGCTGTCTGAACCGCATCGTTGGGATGATGCTAAAAATTGGCTAGATAAATATGACCATCCATTGTGGAAAAAATATGGTGAAATAGCGACAGGAGCCGGGCATGGAGGAATGGATTTTTTTGTAATAAATGCGTTTGTTGAATCAGCAAAACAAAATATTGCACCACCACTTGATGCTTATGATGCTGCTGCTTGGAGTGCAATCACACCTTTGTCTGAATTATCAATAGAAAATAATGGGGAACCACAAGATTTCCCCGATTTTACAAGGGGTAATTGGATTAAGAGAAAACCCTACAATTGGATGAAAGATTCTTTTTAGTTTTATGTAGGCAGAGTTCTAAATTTATTTTAAACGAATATATAACAACAATAAATGAAAGAAATTATATCTATAGCCCCAGGAAGAACTTGTTTGTTTGGAGATCATCAAGATTATTTAGGCTTACCTGTAATTGCATGTGCAATTGATAGAACTATTACACTTACCGCTACTAAAAATGAAAAAGGAGTATTTAAAATAAATATGGTAGACATTGGTGAAGTTCGAATTATTGATATTAATGAAATATTTACTAAACTAAAACCAAGAGATTATTTTGCTTCTTCTTTAAGGGTACTTCGTAGGTATGGTTGTGTTCCAAATGTTGGATATGATATTCACATCACAGGAAATATCCCTATTAATTCAGGGACTTCTAGCTCATCTGCATTGTTAATGGCATGGATAAATTTTTTAGTAAATACCTTTGGTGTGGACGCTAAAATTACCCCAGAATTTATTTCTAAAATAGGATATGAATCTGAGGTTGTTGAACATGGGGAACCAGGCGGTATGATGGATCAATATACCATTGGAGTTGGAAATATTGTACATATCAATACAACAACTCCATTTTCATGTCGTGTTATTGGCACTGAATTAAATGGACTTATAACGGGAGTGTCAGGAATTCCAAAAGAAACTATTGGGTTAATTAATGAGTTGAAAGAAAAAACCTTATTGGCGATTGAAAAAGTAACTCAGAATTTTACTCATTTTAACTTGAATACTGCAAAAACTGAAGATATAGAAACTTATTCAGATTGTTTGCCAAAAAGCTTGATTAAATATTTTGAAGCCGCAATTAAAAATCATTATTATACAAAAGAGGCACTTAAAGAGTTTGTTAAAGAGGTGCTAGATTTAAAAAAGATAGGAGAGTTAATGAGCGGACACCATGCTGTTCTAAGAGATTTGTTAAAAATTACAGTTCCAAAAATTGATGATATGATTCATGCGGCATTAAATGCTGGTGCTTATGGGGCTAAAATTGTTGGTTCAGGTGGTGGAGGGAGTATTGTCGTGGTTGTAAAACCAGGAAATGAAAATAAAGTGATTGAAGCAATTATGGAGGCTGGTGCCAAAGAAGCTTATTCGGTAGCTGTGCATCCTGGAGTTAAAATAATAGTAAATGACTAAAAAGTATTCAAGTTTTTTTATATGAATAAACCTTTTCAATTCAAACAATTTACCATTCAACAAGATAAAACAGCAATGAAAGTAGGCACAGATGGTGTTTTATTAGGAGCCTGGGTAAAAATAGAAACAGAGGTGTGTAGTATATTAGATGTTGGTTCTGGAACGGGTTTAATAGCATTAATGTTAGCACAACGA
>CAZYTB010000212.1:0-3106 GCA_964650375.1 uncultured Campylobacterales bacterium
ACCTACCAGATATCTCTATACCGCTTTTTATAAATAATATTCGCGAAGACACCAAAACAGTAGTAATAAAAGGCGAAGATGAGATTTTGAATGCTCACTTACAAAAGAGAAAAGCTGAGGGTACACGAGTAAACATCAACCTAATAGGAGAGGTGGTTCTTGGCGAAGTAGAAGCAGAAACTAGGATGCAAAAATATTTGAATATCTTAACAAATCCAAATGTAGATTATGTGTCTATCAAAATTTCAACTCTCTTTTCACAAATTAATCCACTTTCATTTGAAAATACAGTAGATGAGCTAGTTCTTAGGCTAAGTCGCATATTTGCTCAAGCGAAAAAATATAGCTTCACAAATAATAAAGGTGAAAGTGAAAATAAATTTATAAATCTTGATATGGAAGAATATCGTGACCTTTCTTTGACTTATTTGGCATTTACACAGACACTTAGCAAACCGGAATTTATGGATCTTAATGCAGGAATAGTGCTCCAAGCATATCTGCCTGATTCTCACATGTGGCAAAAAAAACTGGTAGAATTTGCAAAAACAAGAGTAGAAAATGGTGGAGTGCCTCTCAAAATGCGTCTAGTAAAAGGCGCAAATATGGAGATGGAAGAGACAGAAGCAGCACTTAGAGGCTGGACTAGTACGCCTTACAATAAAAAAATAGACACAGATAGTAATTTTAAAATCATGGCAGAGTATGGCATGAGAAAAGAGCATATCAAATATCTACATCTAGGCATCGCTTCACATAATCTTTTTGAGCAAGCTTATGGATATGAGTTAGCGAAAGAATATGATGTGATGGATTATTATACTATGGAAATGTTAGAAGGCATGAGTGAATCTGCAAGACTTGCCATAAGAGAAATCAGCAAAGATATTATCCTATATGCTCCTACTGCTAAAAAAGCACAGTTTACAAATGCTATAGCTTATCTTGTTAGAAGGCTTGATGAAAATACAGGAAAAGAGAATTTCATAAGATACTCTTTTGGATTAAAAGTTGACTCATCAGATTGGGAAATGTTAAAAGAAAAATTTGTAGAATCGTTTGCAAATACAAAAGATTTATTTATTGGCGTTAAAAGAAAGCAAGATAGATTAAATGAAAATTGGGATGATTTTAAGGGTAGTAGCTATCTAACTGGCAAATTTAAAAATGAACCCGATACTGACTTTATCCTTCCAAACAACAAAGAATGGGCAAAAAATATAAGAATAAAATGGATGAAAAAAGCAGATGAAGAAGTTACAACTATTCCTATAGTTGTCGGAGGTGAAGAGATAATCGAGGGAAGAGATAAAAAAACAGCTATCGATAAATCACAATTAAAAGAAAAAGTTGTAGCTGGAGAGTTTGCTTTGGCAAATGCGGATGACTTAAAAAAAGCTGTCGAAATAGCAAAAAAAGATGTTGATGGCTGGAGAAGTAAAACTAATGAGCAAAGACATAAAATCCTCTGCGATGTTGCAAATATGGTTCGAAGAAAAAGGGATGATCTCATAGGAATCGCTGCTGCTGAAGTTGGAAAGGTATTTGGTGAAACTGATGTGGAAGTTAGCGAAGCTATAGATTTTTTAGAATTTTATACACATGCGAGCAGATACTTTGAAGCATATAAAAATTTAAAATTTAAAGGCAAGGGAGTTGGAGTTGTTACTCCTCCTTGGAATTTTCCAGTGGCAATTCCGCTTGGTGGTTTAGCTGCGATTTTAGCTTCTGGCAATACTGCTATCATGAAACCAGCTAGTTCTGCTGCACTAACAGTCCATGAACTCTGCACATGCTTTTGGGATGCAGGAGTAAGCAAAAACACACTTCAGTTTGTACCTTGTCCGGGGGAGCTTGCTGGAGAGAATTTGATAACAAACGAAGATGTTGATTTTGTTATCTTAACTGGTGGAGAAGATACAGCCCACAACATGTTGAAAACAAGACCAAACCTTTTTTTAGCAGCTGAAACAGGTGGAAAAGATGCGACAATAGTAACTGCTATGAGTGATCGCGAACAAGCAATAAAAAATGTAGTCCACTCAGCCTTTTCAAATAGTGGACAAAAATGCTCAGCCACCTCCCTACTCGTCCTTGAAGAAGAAGTATATAATGACGAGGGTTTTAAAGCGGCACTTGTTGATGCCGCAAAAAGTATGGCTACAGGCTCAGTATGGAATTTTATAAGTAGAATCGGTACACTTGCAAATCCAATAGGTGGAAACCTCAAAAAAGCGCTAGATTCATTGCAAGATGGAGAATCTTGGGCATTAGAACCTGAGTTTGCAGATGAAAATGAATATATGCTAAAACCAGCAATCAGATGGGGCGTAAAAGATGGAAGTTTTTGTCATATGAACGAGCTTTTTGGTCCAGTACTATCTGTAATTAAAGCAAAAAATTTAGAAGATGCAGTAGAGCTTGTAAATAAAACTGGTTATGGACTAACATCCGGATTAGAATCTCTTGATGCAAGAGAGATAGCTTATTGGCGAGAACATATCAAAGCAGGAAATCTATACATAAACAGAGGAACAACTGGAGCTGTAGTTTTAAGACAACCATTTGGCGGCATGGGCAAATCAGCCATAGGAGCTGGTCGAAAAGTTGGAATTTATAACTACATAACTCAATTTATGGATTTTGAAGAAACAGACAAACCAGTAGTTTCTAAAAAAATAGATCACCCACTATTTAAAACCATAAATGAATGGATTGAAAAATCCAAAAAAGGATTGTATTTAGAATTTGGAGAAGATTTTGACAAGCTAAAATCCTCGCTTGCGAGTTATCTAGAAAACTATGATAAAGAATTTGGAGTTGAGCATGACTACTTCAAACTTAGAGGCGAAGATAATATATTTAGATATCTTCCATTAAATAAAGTGGTACTTAGAGTCACAAAAGATGACACTATCTTTGAAATTGTTAGCCGTATAATGGCTGCACATGTAAGCGGTGTGAAGGTTCATGTTAGCGTTGATTATGCGAAAAGCAATGCCATAGCATTTTTATTTGAAAACAATGCTGTACTGTTAAATGCAACTGATTCAATGGCAAGAGAAAATGAAGAAGAATTTGTAAAATGCTTTAGCAAAGTTGATCG
>CAZYTB010000213.1:0-3103 GCA_964650375.1 uncultured Campylobacterales bacterium
TCCCCCGGCTGCCTGATTTATTCTACTTTTAATCGAACCATTTCGGAATTGAAACATTTTACCACTTATTGACAATTTGTCTTTGAACACTCTTTTAATCGAACCATTTCGGAATTGAAACTGGGAACTGATGGGCGAATTAGCAATTAACGGAAACTTTTAATCGAACCATTTCGGAATTGAAACTGAATATCATGGTGTCCGTGAATTTCCCGACCAGACTTTTAATCGAACCATTTCGGAATTGAAACGGGCTATTCGTCTTGTAGCAAAAACATCTCTTAGAACTTTTAATCGAACCATTTCGGAATTGAAACAAATAATAAGCGTTCTGCGCAAGGCTTCGCTTCCTCTTTTAATCGAACCATTTCGGAATTGAAACTTCTATCAGCGCCTGAACTGGCACCCGGGTAACTCCCTTTTAATCGAACCATTTCGGAATTGAAACAATTAAAACAAACAATCTTACTCAAGGAATTGGGATCTTTTAATCGAACCATTTCGGAATTGAAACAAGATATGTCGAGCTTTTTTGATATTTCTTTATCACTTTTAATCGAACCATTTCGGAATTGAAACCACAGTTCTATTTGCTTCATTGATAAACAAGACTTCCTTTTAATCGAACCATTTCGGAATTGAAACCAGGCACAGCCCCTTTTTCAGTAACTTCCACTACTCCTTTTAATCGAACCATTTCGGAATTGAAACCAAATAGTGCACGGATAAATTAAACGTAGTTTCCTACTTTTAATCGAACCATTTCGGAATTGAAACTTGTGACAATCGGAGGTTCAGTAACAAACTCTGTCCCCTTTTAATCGAACCATTTCGGAATTGAAACACAGGCATACTTCTAATAATGCCTATCACGAATGGCTTTTAATCGAACCATTTCGGAATTGAAACCCTTGAAAACCAGATGCATATTTGACAAGATTGTTTCTTTTAATCGAACCATTTCGGAATTGAAACATGGGTGCAGAAATATTAACTGTGCAAACTCAAAACTTTTAATCGAACCATTTCGGAATTGAAACGTTGAATTGATAACAAATTTAAGGCAATCTGACGAACTTTTAATCGAACCATTTCGGAATTGAAACAAATTAAAATTCCGGGTGAGGATAAGGAGTTGAAAACTTTTAATCGAACCATTTCGGAATTGAAACTGGGAACTGATGGGCGAATTAACAATTAACGGAAACTTTTAATCGAACCATTTCGGAATTGAAACTCCATCAAAGCATTTCTAAAATTTGCCCAACTATCCTTTTAATCGAACCATTTCGGAATTGAAACTCAACGGCTGTGAAACGAATGTCTTCATCGTATGCAACTTTTAATCGAACCATTTCGGAATTGAAACTGATGAGTGAAAACAGGGAACAAATATCGGTTCATTCTTTTAATCGAACCATTTCGGAATTGAAACCCCCAATTACGAAGTTTCTTAAAAAAACCCGGAGTGCTTTTAATCGAACCATTTCGGAATTGAAACTTCACAACTCGCTATATCATTGTCCAATATCTTAGCTTTTAATCGAACCATTTCGGAATTGAAACCAATTAAACGGAACAGGATTTGTGAAAGCAGTAGGGCTTTTAATCGAACCATTTCGGAATTGAAACTAAATTCAGATGTGGACAATTCGGCAGTACTT
Organism: uncultured Campylobacterales bacterium; assembly: GCA_964650375.1. Taxonomy (GTDB): domain Bacteria; phylum Campylobacterota; class Campylobacteria; order Campylobacterales; family Sulfurospirillaceae; genus JAADIZ01. The sequence continues at coordinate 1,665 of CAZYTB010000213.1, forward strand.
CCGCTTTTAATCGAACCATTTCGGAATTGAAACTTGCAACACGTGAAAATGAATTAAACGAAAAACACTCTTTTAATCGAACCATTTCGGAATTGAAACCATTTTAAAGAAGGGCGTGCTATGAGTGAATTTGAGCTTTTAATCGAACCATTTCGGAATTGAAACCCGGTTGTGATAAGTTTAAAATTATAATCGGTATTTCTTTTAATCGAACCATTTCGGAATTGAAACCGGATAGCTTTTGACAAAATACCTTGTCCGCTATCCTTTTAATCGAACCATTTCGGAATTGAAACACAATAAGATTGAAAATCTAATGAAGGAAGAACGATCTTTTAATCGAACCATTTCGGAATTGAAACTCAAATTATTTCAATAATATATTTGTTGGCACCATAACTTTTAATCGAACCATTTCGGAATTGAAACAAAGAAAGAAGAGATTTATCTGATAAATTAGGGCTGCTTTTAATCGAACCATTTCGGAATTGAAACATCGTCCATATTCCCGCACTATCCAGATATGCTTTTCTTTTAATCGAACCATTTCGGAATTGAAACAATCGTATAATCGCTTTAATTGACTTTGCGTTGCATCTTTTAATCGAACCATTTCGGAATTGAAACGTTGTGTTTGCAGGTTATTTACTTTTTTCTGCAATTCTTTTAATCGAACCATTTCGGAATTGAAACATAAATTGAGGTCTTACAATTAAGGAAATTACTTCACTTTTAATCGAACCATTTCGGAATTGAAACCACTGAAAGAAATGCGGGGTTTCGGGGTGAAAAGACTTTTAATCGAACCATTTCGGAATTGAAACAAGTCAACACCGGCTTCGAGTTTGTCGTGTGTACGCTTTTAATCGAACCATTTCGGAATTGAAACCAGCAACTGGATGAAACGGTGAAAAAAGCTATCGCCTTTTAATCGAACCATTTCGGAATTGAAACTAAGCACTATCAACGGGGCCACGCTTACATTAGTGCTTTTAATCGAACCATTTCGGAATTGAAACAAAGCATTATGAAACTGAAAGACAGTGTTTTAAAGGCTTTTAATCGAACCATTTCGGAATTGAAACGGAGAAGGGGTGGCCGGTTTCAGTACGTCAACTTTCTTTTAATCGAACCATTTCGGAATTGAAACAACCTTCACCGGCAAAAGGTCCGCAAAAAGCCAAACTTTTAATCGAACCATTTCGGAATTGAAACATTTTATTTTACCTGTCAATATGCCTACTGTAAACGCTTTTAATCGAACCATTTCGGAATTGAAACCGGCAAAGCGTTATTACACCCCCAACAATTTCAAGACTTTTAATCGAACCATTTCGGAATTGAAACTACCGACCGCAATGGTCGTGCAATTAAATACCAGTCGCTTTTAATCGAACCATTTCGGAATTGAAACGTCAAACGAATCGCATCATCAATTC
>CAZYTB010000214.1:0-3081 GCA_964650375.1 uncultured Campylobacterales bacterium
ACCAAGAACTGTAAATAAATCGTGACTGATATAGCGTCATATCATGACTATCTCTTGGCCAGAGTGCTTTTTAAAATGGGTGGCCTGTTTATTCGCTATGCCATAGCCATATAGGAAAACTATAGAAAATTCAATTAGTAGCCTATTTTTTTCGACTCCCTTTAACATGGGTGGCTTATTTGTTTGATTAGATTAAGGTTTCAACTTGCATGTTTTAAAAACAGCTTTGTCAAAATTTTTGGCATCAAATCACTCATAAAGCTAATATTTTTATTCAACTCTGTTTCGTCAGCCTTACCATCATGTAGCAGCCTACTTCTTACGTTATATGCAACTTTAAGGCGGGGAATAATATCACTAGGGTTTCCTAACTCAGGAAACTCCCTAAATAGTGAAGACACATACATCTCGATTGAATAGCCGATTGATTGTTTAGAAAGCTCACGCACACGATTTATTAGGAGGTCAACTGACTCTGTGCTCTTTCCTCTCTCCTTAATCAACTTTCTTTCCGATTTCATAAAATTTTTAGCTTGATTCAATAAAGACAGGTCTTCTTCCGGAATTATGGTTTCGGGCAAGAGAGACTCTAGCACCGTAACAAGTTTCACAAACTTTCCTGTGGTGGTTACCTCGAATGAATAAGCTGAATACAACTCTATGGCAATACAAAGCTTTTTATTGTTTATTATATTTTCAATAGAGGGGAATGAAACACACTCATTTAATCCTTCAATAAACAATTCGGGGTTAAGGTCCAGCATAATAGTAGCCTTACCATTTTCCCATCGGCTTAGCCTTTTGTGCTCAGGAAGAATAGTAAGTGTATCTGCATTATAGTCACCATCTAGGGTATCCCAGCCAGCTTTTTTTGCCAGCTCATATAAGCTACTCTTTTCAGAAACCAATATGGGGTTTTTATAGAATTTAACCTCTTTCAATTCTTGTGGAAATTTAACTCCAATATTGTATTTCAAGGAAATCCAGCGCAAAGAAGCTAGTATTTTATCCAAATGAATTCTTGCATCTTCTTCTGACTTAAAGCTTGAAATTTTTATAGAATACAAATGATGGTGCTCTTCAATAAGCACATCTAAACCATCTAATTTTCCATCGAAGTGCTTCTCCTCAAGACTAAATCTTCGTCCTGGGCTGAATTTTAGTGGAAGATAGATTGAATATGATTGACTACTTGACCCACTTGTACCTATTGAACATGTAAATATCATTTATTCGAAGTTACTCCTTACTCTCAAAGTGCTCTAACATCGCAAATCAGCGGCGGCGATTTTTGCCGTCCGCTGGATTTGTATGGTTAGAAGGCGGGTTGCTATTGTCTGGCTTTATTGTAGATGCTTGCTTAGAAATTTTTGCCATGACGCGCATTAAATTAGTTAATTCAACAAAAGATATTTTTGACCGCGCACTCTCCAATCCTTCATTTGTTATCCAGACAGCAGCCAACGCCCCTTCCGGAAGCTTTCCACCCGCTATCATTTTATCCATATGCTTTGAATCTATGTAAACATCATGAAGCCGTTCATATTCACAATTAGACCCCTTATCAAAGGCCTGCTCGCCGGATAATTTACAAAGAAACTCAATTCTCTGGTAAAGCTGGCTAACACAAATTTCAAAATTCAACAGCGCTCTAAAATAATGGGAGATTGTGCTATTAGGTGTTTCAATGTGCTTTATTAACGAATTTCTAGCCTCATGATAGGTCGAAAATGTTCCCTCTACTCTACGAACAAAATTGAGTAAATGTGTTTTTTTACGCTCTTCTATAGTTACGCCAAACACAGAGTTTAAAATAAATGTATTTAGCCATTTCTCATCTTCCTGCTCCATATCAGGGGCACCACATTCAATGATGTCTGACATCTTGTAACCAACGTATGTATCAAGGAAATAGTTTGTAACTCCCATACCAGCACCTGTAATTTTGTAGGTGTACTCATAGCCTTCTAACATATTAGTATCAAGCACACTTGCCCTGCTATCCAGATATTGGTGCATATATTCAGGAAAATTTGCTTGATAGTTTATAAAATCAGGTAAATTCGCCCTGATATGTTGATACTAGCACTGCATTCGCGCACATTAATCAGCTCACACCTGCTCAACTGCAGTGACTTGTTATGCTATGTTTCATCAAACTCATTCCAGCCTATCCACTTTGCTGGGTCAGTATTAATATCAACATCCACGTCTTTCCACATTACATCACTTTGATCTTCAGGAAAGCTGTACGTTTGACTGTCAAATACCTGAGATGATGTATCCCTTAAAACTCCGTTGACGAGGACTAATATCTCGGCAACATCATCAATTAGTATTTTATCAGTGCCGCTATAAAAGTAATTTTTTTCACCCATTTATTCAACTTTGATATATGCAGTAAACGGTATTCTGTCACCTGCTAATGCCCATACCCCTTTTCCTATAATTTCGATTTTTTTATTAACGATAATCTCTTTTTCATTGTCTTTCTTTCTTTTTATACGAGCATAAATATCATATTTAACATCTACAATAGGTCTGGTAGTTGAATTGTAGAACCTGACCGCTGCAACTTCACCTTTGTCCGAGTGAGAATAAAACGATACTTTATTTCGAAATTCAAATGCTCGATTTGGAGTTACCAAGCGATAAACAATGGAACCAAGAAATAATGCTGGCATCATAAGGCCAAGAAAGTTTGCTACTATATTAACAAGACCATGCAATGAAAACTCCCCGGAAACTTGAATATCAGAAGCTCCAACCGTTGACAAAACAAGCAGCGCCTCTTGAAGCCAGTAATAATAGTTTTTATTTTCGGATTCTGGTGCTGTTATATAATAAAAGAAACCAAAAACGATAGAAGCAATTAGGACGCACAAAAAAAACCAAAAAAATAATTCTGGTAAAGTTTGTTTTGCCAGCACTTGGCTGATTTTATGTGGCGTGCTTGGATGCGTGCTCATATATTTATATGTCCTTTAAAAGCATAACGCCAAAAATCACCGGCTGCAAAAAGCATAGCGCAGCGACGCCTTTTGCTGTCCGTGTGGATTTTTATTGTGTACGCCCAGCATG
>CAZYTB010000215.1:0-3073 GCA_964650375.1 uncultured Campylobacterales bacterium
ATACTAGGATTTTAGGGCGTTTTGCTTAACTATATTTATCTGTATGCGCTGTCATTGTTTTCTGGAGCTACAAATCTGCCACACGGGGAAAAATGCTAACCCCCTATTAACTATTGTTGATGCTACAACAGGAGAAAGGCCTTCTACAGGGCGGCTCATAGGAAGATATCTTTCATTTGCCAGTTTACACTTTTGCAGGAGCGCAATAGCTTTAGCCATTGCTGGGGACAGAAAAAGCTGAAGCTTTTTAACTAAAGCAGAAGATCACCGAATAAAACAGCTAGGTTTATTTTAAATAATACCACCTTTATGTGGTGCCAAATTTAATCCACTTTGAGCGGCCCACGGTTTTCAAGCCTCCGGCTTTGCTGGAGGTATTTGACTGAATCCATAATTAATGACCTGCAGTTTATTATGCTATAGGATATATTATTAAATTGACGCGCACGCCCAAGCTGACTAATCACTATCTTCGGATATTTTATCGCTGACTCCTAACAGCGCGATCACAAATACAAATAAACTTAAAAGGAAAAAAAATAATGTACAAATTGATAATATTTCAGCTAGCACTGTTGCTAGCCGGACCAGCAATAGCAACTCCTTACCAACAGCCTACGATGGCTGTTCTCCCTTTTCAGCTCAATTCAGTGATACAAACGACAAACATTGGTGATATTGCTATCAATCGTATCCTGCTTGAGCGTGAGTTTTCTAACGAGTTAATGAATTTTCTGACAAAATCGCGAAAATTCAATATGCTGAGTCGCTCCCATATTGATAAAATCATGAATGAAAATCTGTTAACTGAGTCGGATTGGGCAGACTCTTTACAGTATGAAAAAATGGGACGACTTTTGGTTGCAGACTATCTAGTTACCGGGGTTATTAATCGCCTAGAAACTAATGTCATAAGACAGAACCTTCAAATTACAGGAGAAACTGCTCCACGAATCATCACAACATTTAAATGCCAGTTTCAAGTGATTGAAAGTGCGACAGGAAAAATTAAACTCGCTGATCAGGTGATCTATAAACTTAAAAGTACTGACGTGCGTAGAGAGATTTCAGCAACCGAAAGAAGAGACTGGACGTATGAAGATTATAAAGATTTGCTCTTTTCACGAACTGCAACTGAAATTGGAAATGCAATTCTTGCCAGTGTCTATCCAGTTAAAATTGTTGATGTCAGATCACAGGGAGTTATACTAAATCGTGGACGAGGTGCCGGCCTTGAAATAGGCAGTTTATGTCAAGTCATAAGCCAGGGAAAACCTATTATTGACTATGATACCGGTGAATCTCTCGGTGGCTATAAAAGCAATGTCGGTATGCTAGAAGTAACAGCAGTTGAGGCAAAATTCAGCAAAGCTAAAATTATTTCTGGTGCCAATTATATTAAAAATGGTTATATTTGCAAATTGCTGCAGAAAAATTTCACCACCACAGAACCGGCTTACCCAAAAGCTACATTAGGATGGTAGTATAAAGAAAACCTAAAATAACCACAGAAAATACAGAGGTTTCGTAATAAAAAGCTCTGCACTCTACTGTGTGATTAAAATACTAAGCTTTTTATGCGCACATACTTATACTTCACGAGAGAGCGCATTTGTTGTAAGAACGGTCTTCAGTTGAGAGAAATGCATTAATCTATATCGCAGTTGAAGACCTCTCCCACACTCAGTCCTGAATTTTATTTGATGATGATACCAAAACCAAGTGCCTAAGTTCCAACACAAAAAAACTTTAACCTTTTCGTAGGAGCGCGCTTTAGCCACGATTTCAAATAGATTGCGGCTTATTGATCAATCCTTCTTTTAACCTATATGTATAAAAACTCCTTAAAAGCACTCTTTATTATATCTCTGTCAGGTTCAATTGTACTGATTTCAGGTTGCTCAACAATAATTGATGCAAGAAAACAAAAACAACCCTCTATATCAGCCTACTATTCTGGAAACTTTAATCAGGCGGTTGAGGATTTAACAAACAAAAGTAACAGCCGAAAAAATTCAAATGATGAATTAATGTGGCGGTTAGACCAGGGGACTGCCTTATTTACAGCTGGAGACTACCAGCAAAGTGTCAACGTTTTTAAAAGATGTGACACTATCATTGTAGACTACGATAATCGAGCCGTACTAAATGTACGTGCAGGTGGTGCTGAAATTGGATCTGCATTAACAAACCCAAATGCACTTCCGTACAAAGGCATGTACCTTGATAGAGTGATGCTTAATGCTTATCAGGCTTTAGGGTATTTCGCTCTTGATGCCCCAGCAAGTGCGCAAGTTGAGTTACGCAGAATGCGCAATGCACAAAAAAAAGTAGTCCGGCAATTTAAAGAGGAAATTCGACACCAACAAAAAGAGATAGATGCTCAAAACCGAAAAAACCAACGCCAAGGCCTTGGTAATGCTTCATTATCATTTAATGAGATCGCAAAGAACCCTGCAATAAAAGAGGCCTACATAACATCAGGAAATAAGGCAAATAAGCTTTATGGCGACCTCAGCAACCCTTTTGTCAGCTATTTCTCTGCCATGGGATATCTTATGGATAACAATTATGGAGAAGCGTTAGTTGACTTTCGCAACCTTTATCAAATGCTTCCTGATAATAAACTAGTGCAACAGGATTATGTCAGTTGTGCTAAAAAAATTGGTAGTAGAATTCCTCAGAAACTCAATCATGTTAAAGCGTACGATTACCCGTTAAACCATAAAATGGTGTATATTCTTCTTTTTAATGGTCGCGCGCCTGCACTGAAACAGGAAAAATTTCAAATAATTCTACCTTATGTAGGCTATACAGGAATCGCTTTTCCTCGCTATGAATATTTTTCATCATCACTTAAGGGATTACATATTGATTACCTTTACCAAAATAATCAGTTATCCGCTCAAACTGAACAAGTGGCTAATTTTGATGCCATCATGTCTCAGGAATACCATCAGCAACTTCCAGCGATGATTACCCGGCTGGTTGTATCAACTTTAACCAAAGAATTAGCCAGTTTAGCTGCGACCCAAGTGGCAAGAAGAGCCAGCACCGAGGCTCAAATTGGTGC
>CAZYTB010000216.1:0-443 GCA_964650375.1 uncultured Campylobacterales bacterium
GGTGCCTGGAAAGTGATTAAATTGCTGCCCATTGCCTACCTTGAAGCATTTTCGCTACTCATTCATGCGCATACGGAAGAACAAGTGACCACCTGTCCTATCGGAAAGGATCGCAATCCCTGGTTATTGTTTCTGGAAATTTTTCTAATCAATTTCAGTCCAAAATCGATCGTCTTGCAGGTAGATAAACAACGACGTATACATATTCATCAAATTCGAAAGAGGAAACGCTCATGAAATGGATGCTGTTGTTGATGATCATTTCCTTATCTCTGCCGTTAATTCAAATTGTCAGAGACAAAACATTGTGGGAAAAATTGTTAGTATTTGCCAGTATAACTACAAAAGCAGCTGTGCTGGCCCTGGCCATTGCCGTGACCCGGCAAGATTGGATGCTGGCGATTGCCGCAGTAGTCGCATTAAGTATGGGCAACGCGGGACTA
>CAZYTB010000216.1:453-3067 GCA_964650375.1 uncultured Campylobacterales bacterium
CTGTTTAAGCGCATGGAGATAAAATGACGTATTTTATTAGCTTAGCACTAATCGCTATTGGGATTGTATTCTGGTTCTTCGGTTCGGCTTGGTTGCTGTCTAACCGCTCTATACTCTGGAAATTACATGGCATGACCGTATCAGATACCTTAGGGTCGATATTGATCGTGTTCGGACTGTTATTGCAGGCACCGGCAGAGTGGCCGCGACTGCTGCTGTCGATAATCAGTCTGGCGATCTGGGGAACCATGCTCGGCTACATTCTTGCTTATAATATGAGTGATAATAATAACTCATGAGCGACTGGATAGACATTGCGGTCGTGGCACTTTTACCCGTGGGGGCATTACTAACCGTCCTGCAACGGAATCCTTATCATGCTCTGGTCGCGCGCGGAATATTCGGTACTATTGCAGCGCTGGTTTACGCCACGCTTGGCGCGGCGGATGTCGCGCTGACCGAAATTCTGATGGGTACGTTATTGACGATCATACTTTATGCGATAGCCGTGCGTTCATCGCTGGTACTACGTCTTGGATGGATATCCCCAGCGCAGCACGAAAATTCGTCGACTACAAATTATCCCTTTCCTATCGAGGTGCTTCGTAGTTGTAGCCAAAGCCATTATCTACGACTGGAGTTAGTCGCTTTTGATAACCGGGAAAAACTGTTGGACGCCTTGCGCGAAGGTAAAATTGCTGCTGCTTGCGGCAAGGGCACATTACCTGGAATGCCTTTTTCAAAAAAGGCAGATCAGTGGTTGTTGTTTGATGCTACTGACAACCTCAAAGCCACCTTTGCCGCTGGACTTAAGAATCACCCAATGGCGGTGCTCAAGCTATCAGAATTGAAACAAGCGTAATGAAAGTTTTTTATATCGGCATTTTTGTACTGCTATTTACGCTACTGATATTCACAGACTATCCGATACTGCAGGCAGATCAGCAAATCGCCAAACTAATTTTTCAGGAAACCGGTGTTCCCAATGCCGTCTCGGGAATTCTTTTACACAACCGACTATTCGATACCATATTCGAAGTCATGGTCTTTACTGTTGCTGCGATGACCACCGGAATCTTGCTTTCCCAGCATACTCCACCAAATAAAATGCATTTCTTTCACGACGAAATTTTTATAATATTATCTCGGCTTGGTTCGACCATAGCAGCATTGATCTGCCTGGAACTGGCATTACGCGGTCATTTAAGCCCCGGTGGAGGATTTGCTGCCGGCGTCGCCGGTGGAACGGCAATGGGGCTGATCGCCATTTCCTCCGATCCACAAAAAATACAAAACCTCTTTGATAAAAAACATCTAAAAGTCTGGGAAAAGGTGTCCGTTTTCTTATTTCTTGGTTGCGCTTTTTTGACCTTATTAAATGTCTCGCTGCCCGGGCTGTTTACCGAGGTGGAACTTGGCAGCAGTTTGATTCCGGTTTTTAATATCCTGATCACCATCAAAGTGGCAATAGGCGCCTGGGCCATTATTCTTGCCTTTATTCGTTTCCGGGGATTATTTTAATAGCACCCATGGAACAATTAAAAGGCAACATTGAGGAGATAGAAAAAGTGGAATATTTAATGAGAATAACTATTGTTAATATATTATTATTTTTCCTTTTTTTAATTATTCCGTTTCAGGCAAGAGCAGAGAACGAATCTACAGAAATATTTAAAACTATTAATGAACGTCTGAGCTATATGGAGGACGTTGCTTTATTTAAAGCTCAAAATCATCTCCCTGTCGAGGATATGGAGAGAGAGAAAGTTGTTGTTAGTAAAGCAAAAATCTATGCGCAAAACAGTGGTCTTGATCCTGTTTATATTGAGTCATTTATCAGGGCGCTTATGTCCGTTGCAAAGGCGGTACAGTATCGACATAGAGCAGATTTTCTTTCTAGCACATCTTTCAATAAACCAAGAGACCTTCAGAAAGTAGTACGTCCTGAATTATTACGCTTAAGTAATAAACTTGTAGAACAATTGACGATTTACATTAGTTCGTATGGCTCATTTAATTCAAGTCAGTATTCATATTTTGATTCTAAGATTAATGTTAAGTATGTTACAGCGCCAGATAAACAACTTATCTTTAGAGCTTTGCAGAATATTAAACTCTTACCAAAAAATTGATTTCTGTTGGCTTAAAGAGCATCTAACAAGGAAAATGCATGCAGATAAAAAGAAGCTGCGCTCCTACGTCACACCACTTTTTGCAACCAGTGATTTTTATCGTTAGCCGTTAAATCAAAATTTGAAGAATAGAATGTCAGAAAGTGAACCACTAAATCTGTATGGTGACAAGGTTGTGGCAACCACAGGAACACATGGTGCTGATATAGCTTCACAAAGAATGGATGACCTGGATAAGAAGTGCATTGAATATGCGCTACAGCTTCACGATAGAGACGTGTATGCCTTAGATATTGGCTGTGGCTTGGGCATACAAGGTGTCCGGTTAGCAGTTTTAGGCGTTAAAACCTTGCTAATTGATATTTTGGATATTAGTGAAACAGTTGAGACTCTGTCACGTTTATTGGCAGTTGAAAACCTCAAGATATTAATTAGAGTCTGCTCAGAAACTATAACCACTTGATATTATTAGTATATAGGGT
>CAZYTB010000217.1:0-3061 GCA_964650375.1 uncultured Campylobacterales bacterium
TATTTGGCAGTGTGTTCTACAAGTTTGTAATTACAGTAGCCCGAGCCATTACAGGGGTATAACCCTAGTGGTCTAGGAGTCTCCTAGACCACTAGGGTTATTGACGCATCTTTAGAGGAGGTTTAGTAAGTAAGGGGCGTTCGTAACAATTTAACGACCCAGCATGTGATCTATTTGTTGGGTCGTTTTTAATACACAGTTTTTGCTTGCACCTGCATTAGTGCAATGTGATAATGAGCACATGAATAAAGAATCAGGAGCACCGTCTGGAGGAACTAAAGAAGGAGAAGGAGAAGAACAAGACGGTATATTAGCAGCTGTGTCTGGCAAGCTCGCTGGCATGATTGGAGCAGCGAAGGAGGCTATTGCCGAAGACAATAAGGCTGAACAAGACGAAAAAGTAGAGGAAGAAAACAAAAGTAAAAACCAAGAAAAGAGGAATGCTCCACAAAGTGTACCACGGCGCGCTGCAGATAATCTAGATGTTTACAACAATGCACTTACAGAACAGCTGGCACAGTACGTTGCACAAACTCATAAATTCAACGAGTCTCAGATACGAGTTCCTGGTGACAAAACTAAACTAGCAGCAGAACTGGTTGAGAAAAGCGTTCGAACAGGTAAAAACTCCCTCATTGTAGCTCTTGCTACTGCCGGTGGCATGGGTGCAATGAAGGCCCTAGAGGCAATGGGAGCAAGTGGTACTGGATTATTGGCTCCTGCATTACTTGCCCCTATTGCCGCTGCAATTATAAAAACAGCTGGCAGCGAAGTAGCTGCGTCTCGCAAGTATAGGATGTCCAGTGCTCTCTCAAAATTTGATAAAGACATAAATTCAAACCAGAAAGCAAAGAAAGGGGCAGCAAAAGTTATTAAAGATGCTCCGGAATCTACTGAAAAGCGGTTGCCACAAAAGTTTACTAATGCGGCAAAGTTTGCCGCCCGTGGGCGCCTTGGATTTGCCACCTCCGCACTTACGCGTGGTATTACAAAAGAGCATGTGCCTATAGAACAACTGGTAAACAAGTACAAGCCACTACCTATAGCAGCACTTGCGCGTACGCTAGGTGCCTCTGTAGCTGGGTTAGCAGCTGGTGCGGCAGCATTCGGAATAGGTAATGAGATAGCAAAACCATTTACTGATATTTCAAGAGATACAGTAGATTGGATAAAGTATGGAGAAGTTCCAAATTTTGCAAAGCATGCACCAGTATTAGATAAAGGTATTGAACAGTTTAAGGTCATGCTACAAAAGTTATTTCTCAATCAATAATTTATAAACTAAATAATATACGATGCAAAATATAGAAGAATTAAAACAACAAATAGTGGCGGTGCTGCAAGCGGAGCAGTTGCCACAAGCAGAGCAAGACACACTTATGGCGAAAGTTACAGACGCACTTTTGGAACGAGCTACGTTAACTCTTATGAGCAAATTGCCACCCAAAGCTCTGGCAGAGCTCAATAGTAATGAGGAGATAACCAAAGACCCTACAGAAATGCTTGCGTATTTTGAAAAGCACATTCCAAATGTAGATGAAATTATGCAGAAAGCCTTTAAAGAGGGATTGCAGACATATCAACAATCTTTAGCTACAGAATCTGAGAAATAAGTATAAATAAAGCACAAGATGCCACCAAAAGAAAAAGAAAAAAATATAGATAGTCAGTCAAGGCAAAAGCAGTGCGAGGCAATGTTAGGCTCTTGCGATGGCTTACGCAGAGGCTTAGAAAAACTACCAGAAGGTAAGCGCGCACCACTGGAGCAGCAGTTGGATGAACTAACGGAGCTACTAAAAGAGATGTCTAATAGAAAGAGGATTAAAGCAGGAGTTATTAAAGAGCTCAAAAAAGGGTTGGAAGACGCCAGCAGAAATTTACAAAATATAGAAGCCGTGGCTGTGGACAGTACATCTAAAGATGGTAAGCCTACAAAAGATGCCAAAAAATTAATTAAGAATATTCCCACAATACGAGTTCCTGTAGATAAAGAGAACACAAATATAGATAATGTAGATTTATTGAGAGAATTATTTTTTAAAATTTTGCAATCACCAAAATCTTTTGAGGCTGGCGGAAAGATAATTGAACTATACAACCAACTTGGAATGATAAAACAAGGTGAGAATATACCAAAGAAATTGCATACAGAGATTAGAGATCTTCTTCATAACTTCGAAGTTAGTGCGCCAATGGCTGTGGACAACAAGTCAAAGCAAGGTGGAGAAGGTGATACAATTAATGATGATATGGCAGGAGAAGAAATACCAATACAAACAGGAGGCGCAGGCAGTCTCAAAGATAAGCCCACTGATGTAAGCAAATCTGAAGCTGTGCAACCGAGTGGTCAAGGTATTGACCACAATAAAAGAACTGCCTATAAAGATCTCCCAGATTTTGTTAAAGAAAGATATAAGGAACGCCCAGTAGAAGATCTCATTGCACAAATCGATAGGTTACAGGATTTAAGCAATAAGCGCCGTCTTAGCTCTGGGTTGAGCCATGCAGAAGCAAGTGCAGGAGAAGATACGAAGCTTGATGGATATGTTCCGTTTAAGTTGCAATCAGGTAAATTGAAGAAGGAGTTGGATAGATACAGAGACAAAGATTTAAATGAAGACGACTTGGCACATATTCACGAGATACGTGGAAATATTGCGCAATACGGTATGCAATTTATAAAGTCTTCATCAAAATATAAAGAAGGTAATCCCAAGCCACTTCCATCAGTTCCGCAACCTAACATTGATACTAAGCCTACCCCAAATATTGAGGGTAATCGAGTTTTAGAAGAGAGAATCAAATCACTAGAAGAAGAAGTAGCGAGGCTTACAGCTGCCATAGAAGCCCTTGCTGGCAAAAAGGTAGATGATCCTGCTGATAAAGATCCAAAAATAACTGACCCAGCTGACCCCGAAGTTGAAAATAACAAAGAAGACAAAGAACAACACGTTAAGCGTTATAGAAAGGATCAGGCAGAAGGTGGTCTTAATAAAGAACAGAAAGATAAGCACGTTAAGGACTGGCGGAGCCATGAGTCTAACGTAGCAGAAAAATTGAG
>CAZYTB010000218.1:0-3026 GCA_964650375.1 uncultured Campylobacterales bacterium
GCCACGGTGTGGCCCAAGGGATGCCAGTTTATGACAATACTAATTTTATAAGCTTTGTTAAATCGCTTTTAGAATCGGGAAAACAGACCTCACAATTATTGAAGACCGTAAAGTTTTTAAAAAAACAGAAAGAGAATATTGATAAGGTCAATAATGTTATAAAACAGCTCAAAGCTGTACAAGAGCTTGCTAGGAATAACCAACGTCTTTTTGATATAATACAAGGTGATTTACGAGATATATTCAATTCACCCTATATCAAATCTCATGAAATCAATCGCATATCAGATTCCTTTAACTCCATCATTGAAAATTCTATGGATGGTTTGGAGTATATCGACCAGATACTTTCAAATGACAATTTAAAAATGACCGATGCCGAACGTGCTGAAGTGTTAAAGGAAATGGAACTCAAATCCAAAGAAATGGTAGCAGAAATTGAAGCGAAAACCAGACGTTATCGAGAGATTATCGCCTTTAGAGAAATGCAAGACAAAATCAATAACAGAGAAACGAATTACTAATGAGCGGTATTTTTTTAGGCATAGGGTTAGAATATATTGATGCCGTTTTTACGACCATCAAGAATAGCGATTTTTCGCAGTACACCATTACTGGAATGAAAACGCTGGCCATATTATTCTTTCTCATCAACATCCTAAAAAAATACAATGAAGGTGTTGCTAATAATGAGGGTTATACCTGGGGATTAACACCTTCAGAATTGGCAAAGAATTTTGCAGTTATTATTATAGTCATTTTCTCTACACAGGTATTGGGTGTTTTCGATAGCATATTGGTTGCTATCGAATCCCAATATCGAGACACGGCTCCTGCACTCCTCCCGTTACAAATGCAAGATATTGACTTGGAACAGGATGTGGGTGCATTGGAAGCCGCCAAAAAAGCATTGGCAATGTTATACGAAGCATTGGTTACACCATTGTATGGACTCAAAGTTTTGTCCTTTATCATGGCTATATTCTTATGGTTATTGGATTTGTTTATCTACCCTTTATTTCTAGCTGAACGCTTCTTTTTATTAGGAATTATGCAAGCGTTTTTCCCATTGGTGATTAGTTTGGCGGTATTTGAAAAGTTTAGAAGTCTAGCCTATAATTTCTTTAAACTCTATGCCGGAGTGTATATGTTAGTACCTGCTTTTTTTCTGGTCAATGTCTTTGTAAATAATCTTTATACCGAAATCAATACCAATTTTTGGGGAGACTTATTCGGAACAGATTGGGGAAGTAATTTCTTTGCTCCCTTATTGCAATTGGGTTCTATCGGGTTCATTGTATTACTAAAATTCAAACTCTACCGTCGTGCTACTTCTTTTGTTTTTAGGCTTTTTAGTGCGTAATAATTCTATAAATATGAAAACACCTTATAAAAATATATACAACGTCCTGAAGTTAAATCGCTTCATTGTTTTAGCGGTAGTTATAGCAGCAGCAATTACGTGCATTGTTTCAGTTGTATTGGTTGTGAAACTCCATAAAGAAATCGTCAATAACGCTTTTGTGGTCAATAGTGATGGAAGTGTCATCCCTATAAAATTGGTTTCACACCAAGAAAATTTAGGAGTAGAAGCATTGGCGCATTTGGAGTTGTTTCATACTTATTTCTATCATATTGATGCCAGTAATTATGAAAAGCATTTAGAGAAAGGGTTATGGCTTGGGAATAGTTCTGTGGATGCTCTCTATAGACAGAAAAAAGCCGATGGTGTCTATAATCGAATATTACAATATTCTTTGGTGCAACGTGTGTTAAGCATCGATTCTAAAATTGATATACAACAAGAACCCTATCGCTTTGAAACCAAAACGATTTTTGAAATCAATCGAGGGTCGATTGTAGATACTTACGAATTGACAACAACAGGAAACCTTATTCACGTGGATAGAAACTTCCCGAACAATACACACGGATTACTCATCACCAACTTTTTTGAAAACACACTTAAAAAAATAGATTATGAAAGCCCATAATGGGCATTTAAAAACAAAACAAAATGAAGATAGAAAAGAATAAACTCATTTTTGCTGCCGTCATTCTATGTGTAGTACTTTTTATTGGCTCTTATGCAGTAATTATGCTAGGCGAAGATGAAGAATCAACAATTGAAAACAACCAAATTCCAGTTCCTGAATTGGAAGACGGACAGAAGGAATATAAATCCAAACTAGAAGCTTTGGACGACCTTAAAGAAGTAAGAGAAACCAATGCGCCAAGCATCTATGATGAACGTCTCTTGGACTCTACAGGAGTTTATGATCCAGATTTATTGGATAAGCGAAAGATGCAGATTGTAGATAGTATCTACGAACAAGGACAAATTCGTTACTCCGTGAAAGAATATAAAAATATCAACCCCAGATACAAGCCTTTAAAACTACCCATCACATCAACAAGAGATACAATAGATGAGGTTCAGAAAAACGAAACAAGTGTTGCAGCTAAAGAACTTAGTTTGGAACATCAACTCTTTTTTGCTTCACATCCAATTCAGAATGACAATTTGAATTCACAAAAAACGGATGCATTTATTTACGTGCGAGTAGATGGTACGCAGACCGTGAAAACAAATTATCGATTGCAAATGCGCTTGACAAAGGATGCCTACATCAATAATATCCTAGTCCTTAAAAACACTCCCATCTATGGTTTTGTCAGCTTTAAGCCGAACCGAACTGTGATAAACATCGAAAATATTAATCATCGCCCCGTAAAATTAAAAGCTTTTGACTTGCAAGATGGAAGCGAAGGTATTTATGTGGAGAATAGTTTTAGAGCTGAAGCTACCAATGAAGTGCTAGGAGATATGGTGGATGACATCAATATTACAGGTGTTCCTCAGGTAAGTGGTATACGAAAAATATTCCAGCGTAACCATCGAAATGTAAAGGTTACCATAACCGATAATTACAAACTTATATTGAAAACACCGAAACCTTCTTTAAACCAAATATTTGGAAAGCCTAAATATTAAAATTTACTCTTATGAAAGCCCATAATGGGCA
>CAZYTB010000219.1:0-3024 GCA_964650375.1 uncultured Campylobacterales bacterium
CATGCTTGTGAAGCTATTAATTAATATGACCTTTTTCTTAAAGAAGCAGTATTAGAGGCTGACTCTTTTGGTTCACTGAGTAACATCCACCTGGATAACAGATATTGAAGCCAATAAGCACGAGGTTTTTGGCCGAAACTGGGTATTCTTATTATCACATAGGCTAGCATATATTATTGTTATATATAAAAAACACAAGTAATACCTGAGCTAAACCAAGCAAAAATACAGTAGATTACCCTGTCTAAAAAAGTGCTTAATTTAGGATAAACAGTTTAGGTCGGGATTAAAGAAAAATCGTTAAATATTTACCAATTATTGTTTATTAACTACCCTTGTAGTTAATGATTTTATCTTTTGTTATAAAGTAATAAGCCTAATTTTTATGTCCATAAAAAAACATCGCAGTTGTATGCGTTTCGAGATAAAGTTAGTTGCAACGTTGATAGTTAACAATACTAACTTTATCCAGTGCATGATTCGTGATTTTTGTTCTGGCGGTTTATTTTTACAACCTTTATCCATTGAAGGTTTAGAGTTATTAAAACCGTTACAGACAAAACGAATTCTTTTTTCTGTTGATCTTGGACATGGTGGCACTGATTTTAGCCTAGACGCTAAAATTATGCATTTCCGAACATATGGCATAGGAGTTGAGTTTGAAAACAATTCTGAAGTGGCATTTAATGCCTTAAAAAAAGAAGCGGAAAATACTTTAGGCCTAAAACCTACTGACAGAAGAGATAATCCGGAAGTCGTATCGAAACAGAAAATTCTGAGTGTTGATTTAGACAAACTGTTTAGCAAGGAACTGCCCACCATAGTAAACCGTTTTTACCGGTGTTTACAAGAACGCCCATCGGAATCGATTGTAAAGCTAAACAAACTGGATGATAAGGCAGCTCTGCAAAATTCAATTATTAACCTGGAAAAAAATAAAATTACACTACTCGAAAAATTTTGCTCCTCTTTTCAAGGAATAAATTATTTTACTTTAGCAGTTTCAGAACAAAACAATGAGGCCAACATAAAAACAGATCTATCAGTCATTGATGACAATGAGTTTGAAGATTGGCTTAATATTCTAGCTGTTATTCGGAACCTGGAATCGATTTTCCATACTCAATTAGACCAGTTGCAGAAAAAAATTGCGTATGTAGCCAGTGTTAATAAAAATAATACTATCAATCCAATTAGCCCAGGAAAATTATGTGATTGTTTCAGAAATCTAATAAGTAAATTAGAATACAGCTTATCTACTAAATGTATACTCTACGCTGTTTTTGAAAACACTCTAATCGAGTTTCTTCCTGATTTATATGAACAAATGGATAACATCCTGGTGGAACTTGGAGCTCCGATAAAAATTAATAATGCAACCAACTGGACCAAGGTTAATCTGGACTCCAAGTCATTTGATGACCCTCACGATTACACTAACAAACCGGTAACCAACCTGCCATCTATTTCTGATCAAACCGTCTCATCAACAAATAGTTGCAATCAAAGTAACTTTGTACGCCAGCGACAAGAAGGAAAACCTTCCGAACAAAAGACTGCATCTCATTTTGATATTACTTCAGAATATTCAACCGAAGAAATAAAATTAGCATTCTCAGATATCCAAAAAAACACTCTCAGTAGAAAAACTCTACAATACTCATCAGCGAGTCTAAAAATTGATTTGTTAAAGGTTTTAAAAAATTCTTCGTCCACAATTAAACAACTATCAAATAAAGACATTAATAATCTTGAGGTTTACGGTTGTTTGTTTGAAATTATTTTTAATAAACTTCTATCAAATCAAAAAATTATAAAATATCTGCATAACATACATATTCCTATCATATATTATGCCATGCAAGACTCCAGCTTTCTAGAAAGCGACAAAAACCCAGCAAGAATCATCTTAAATCACTTGTTTTGGCTTGAAACAGCTTTGCAAGATGATATATTGCTAAAAAGCATTCAAAGCAGTGAATCAATTGAACAATTAATTCAGCAAATTAGTAGATATTCTCTGAGTCATTCATCCACTTTTTTAGTTGTAGAACAAAAGCTTAACATAATATCAAATTCTGTTAAAAAAACAGTTAAAGAAAATGTTGTACGAGTAAATAAGGTTTACGAAGGTAAACAAAAACTCATAAGAGCACAGCAGTCTGTAGAGGAAGAGTATAACCGCCGACACTTAACAGACAAAAAAATACCTAAAATCCTTCGTGACTTACTGGACGCTGGCTGGGAACATCTGTTAGTGATAGCTAAGTTAAATGACGACAACAATGCTTTTCAAAGTCACTTGCGTATCATTATCAATCTAAATGTCTGGCTTAGTGGTCCAGAAAAAGCCAGCACAGAACAGATTGATTTAACACTTAATTTTATTGATATCCAGCTACAAACAGTGTGCACTAATGCTTTCTTGCACAGTAAAATCCTTAACGAACTGACCACGGTATTACTGAGGAACAAATTATTACTTAATTCCGACTTAATGAGCTTGGTTTCCATAAAAAAAGACAAAACCACCCAAACCACCCAAAAACCAAAAAAATATTCAAATGAAGTCGATCAATTAA
Source organism: uncultured Campylobacterales bacterium (assembly GCA_964650375.1). GTDB lineage: Bacteria > Campylobacterota > Campylobacteria > Campylobacterales > Sulfurospirillaceae > JAADIZ01. The sequence goes on from CAZYTB010000219.1 coordinate 2,583, forward strand.
AAATAGGTGAATGGTTAACCTTTTTGTTAGAGCAAGAACCTGAATCACTAAAACTTGTCTGGGTGAATCACGCACATAATGTCTTTGTATTTGTTAACCGAAGTGGAGTAAAAAAAATCGAGTTAAAAAGAGATGCTTTGCTTGATTTAATTGATAATGGTGCTGCCCTTAAAATAGAAAACCTGGACCTTCCATTAGTCGATAGAGCAATCAACATAATGCTTCATGAAATGCATAAAAAACTTGTTTTTAATGCAAGTCATGACCCTCTGACTCACCTATTAAAAAAAGACATTTTTATTAAGCAATTAAAACGGAAATTAACAACACCCGACAATGCCCGACACCTTCTTTGCAATTTGCAAATTCAAGATCTCAATATTATTACTGAAGAATGTGGTTTAGTGGGTGCAGATGCATTGCTAAAACAACTTGCTTATAC
>CAZYTB010000220.1:0-2990 GCA_964650375.1 uncultured Campylobacterales bacterium
TCTGCAGCAGGTTCTCCATTTAGAACTCGCTGAACGGCGATGCGTCTTAGTAACGATTTCTCATCTGTTGATAATTGTCGGGCATCAAATTTCATACATGTATTATCGTATAAAATTTAACTGAAGGGTATCTCTTATTTGTTACCTGCTAGTAACCGTCTGGATCTTTGAATTCAATCCTTCGGAAACTGAATTGCTAATAGGGTGTTTGAACCCGGTCATAATATTATCCAGAATCATTCGAGCCACTATTTTGATCGGTTGCAAGCAACTCCTGATCACCCAGGAATACCATGCGTCAAAATGACACGTTGCCCAACCCGCTACCTGATATTCCCAGAAGCCCCGAACAGTTCCTTGATTGACTAGCCAAGCTCTGGCAACCTTTAGCTGTGAGTTTTTCAATTCATCAAAATGGGCGTCGGCTTCATCGTCTGAATAATTAGCGAACCAACGATAACGGGGTTTCTTCAAACGATAATCACCGTGTGCTTTCATTTCCTATACTCTTCCCAGCGAACCTTATCAACCGCTTCATTAAGGTGTTGACTGATATGAAATCGATCATGAACGATACAACAGGAGGGCAATTGGCCCTCGATTGCATTGATGTAAGCCGACCACATGCGATGGCGACCGCCTCCACCCAAAACCGCTGGCGGTGGGCAAGGCACTGGTTATCGCCATTTCACACGATTCCTGAGTACGGTCTTTAAAGACATCCAACACCCCTGCGCCTTCAGATCTGGATGAGCATATCGCTCTCTGATTGACCCATACTTATTGACACAGAGTTTTGAACACCCTTCATTCATGTATCATTCCTCCTGAGGTCAATTCAAAGAAATGACACAGAATTCTGGACGCTACCCTTTTTGCCCCGACCGCTTTAATTTGATTACTTCTTGATCTTATATGGACAAGACTCAATCAAACCATCTAAGTATATATCAATTTTGTAGTCATAAAACAGGTTATAAAGATTACTTAATGTTACATCTTTAGTTATTTTAAATGGTTTTCTATCCCTTCTTTTTACAGATAAAAAATAGTCTAAAAACTTAAATCCATTCCCCTTAACTTTGTCCGAAAACTCTATCCACATTGATGGTATCTTATACGCATCAGCCAAAATAATGCCATGCAAAGAGCTTGATACAAGCATTTCACAACTTAACAATTCATTAATAAACTTATACTGATCCTCCATTGTAATGTTAAGTATTAAAACATCTTGATCTATGAAGTTAGATAATAATGGATTAGCTTTATCCACATAATGAGGAACAATTCCTAGTTTATACTTTTTATTTATCTTTGGTTTATATATTAGTGGAATTAGTAACGCGGGATCTCCATAAATTTCTGGACAAGATAAATCAAGCTCAAGCAATCTAGACCTAGTTTTAGGCCCTCTCACAGCACATATTTTTTTGGGCACATCTTTAACATTTGCGTCTTCTGACATAAAACCACTTCCCCACACTATCGCGTTGGAGTTTGCTTTATGTAAAATAGAGCCAGCACACATTAAATATTCACGACTATAATTGTAGTTAACCCACCTAACTTTTCTGCCAACCAACATCTCTAATAAAAAAGGATTGAAAGCATCACCAAAATTAGTCCCTCGATCCCACGAAACTTTAATATGGCTTGTATATATCATATCAAGTGTGATATCTCTTAAACCTTTTAATTTATGTATAATTGTCATACAACATTCCTTGCTTTCGAAAGCACCAATCTTTCTGTGAGAATAACTCTTTACTACCATCATCTCCTTGTATCGCATATACCGGAATCATTAATGCTTCCGGGAAATATTATTCATCAATTAAGTTTGATTAAAATCCTTTTCTTTATAAATAGTAGGAATGTATTTTTGAATAAAGTTTAAATCAAACTTATCATATATATAATTAATCATTTTTCCTGTAAAATATTTATCTACAGATTTTCTCGTAGAGGTATCGACCCAATATTTCTCTTGCGGACCAGTAAAGTGGAAATGATATATATTTGAAACATATGAGTCGACGCCTAATTTAAATAGCGTTCTCATTCTTTCCCACTCCACCTTAGGAAAAACAACATGGAATTCCGGCTTTAACAATGTTACATTCCATTTATTTAGCATTTGATACATTACCATTAATGAGTCATCACCACATCTTGGAGCGTTTAACTTTAAGGAACTTGTATAATACTCCACGATTTTTTCATAAAACTTTATTTCATCTAATTTTTTTACATTGTAAATCTTAACACCACCGCAGATCCTGTACTGGTTTATATCTGGATCACTATATATGCTTTTAATTTTGTCTAAATCATCCATGATCGGCGAAAAATTACTTATTTTATTCCCAACAGTATAACTGCCAGCAATATATTTTATTTTGCTTATATCAAAATCAATACTTCTATTCGTATAGATATCTGACTCTATCTTAACAATGTAGTCATAGTCTTGTAATGCTTTGTAGGCATAAAAATGATAAAAGCATTCAAGCGGGTATTGTTTACCATAAGGGCGATCATTTAAATTTAGAAAGTCATCACTTAAGTCAACCTCTACCAATTTAACATTATACTTTCTGCATAATGCCTTAGTACTATCCTTGAATGTAGTACCAATTATGACTGGATCATAATCAGAGTTTCTGTCTGTAAAACATTTTAATGCTACAATAGAAAGTGGTACATATATATCATTACACGAAACAAGCACACATTTATTCATATTTAATAACCGTTATATTATGATTTAAATTTGATAATAAAACATATAGTTATTACTTTTATGGCTCTTCCCCTGATCGAGTGGGTATCTTTTACCGGCCCACCCCATCAGGATAAAGCTCCAATCCGCCAAGATAGAAATAGATGGCATTGGCGAACCGCTTTTTGTTGCGGAAACCTCTGCTACGAACCTTGATCATCTTTATCCTGCTATTGAGTCCTTCTGCCGGGCCATTGCTTACCTT
>CAZYTB010000221.1:0-2972 GCA_964650375.1 uncultured Campylobacterales bacterium
GGAGCGGATGCGGTTTTGGGACGGCGGGCTCTCCTCCCCCGGTTGCTCTGCATCTTCGAGCCTGGCAGCCTGTCGGAGTTGTGACGGTTCGCGAAATCGAAGTGACCCTGCTCAGTGACGTTCGTCCTCATGTCCATGGACGAGCCCCTATCGAACGAGCGCGAGCCTCTTTCTCCGCATTTGCTCATCGGTGTCACAGACCGCCCTATGGTTCCCACCGTAGTTCGGCCAAGCGGTCCCACCCTGGATAGCTGACGGCGAGCCATGGGTGCGGCCAAAGGGTCCCACCCCAGCTCGCCCAAAGGGTCCCAGGCTGGTTCGGCCAAGGGGTCCCACTTATTGGCGCTTGCCAGAACTGCATCGACTGCCATCCTGCGCCCGTTTTCAGCGCAGGGTAGGGCAGCAGATGAGCGCCAAGAGGACCGAGATGCACAGACTTCAGGAACTAATTCGACTCCACCGCATGGGACGGAGCCAGCGGGAGATCTCCGATCAATTGCGGATGGGGCGGCGAACCATCAGGAGATACGTGGGCGCCATTGAGGCAGCTGGCATTCTGGGTGGGTCGCCCGATGCACTCCCCGATGCAGGCGCACTTCGAGCCATCATTACTGGACACTTCCCGGGAAGACCAGCCCCCCAACAAACCTCTTCGGTCAGCGATTGGGAATCGGTCATTGCGAAGCTCTTCGAGCGAGGAGCCGGCCCTACCGCAATCTTCGACTTTCTACGCCTGAACGAGGATCGATTCAAGGGCAGCCTCTCATCCGTCAAGCGGCTCTGTCGGCGGCTTGGTAAAGACGCCGGTCCTCGCCCCGATCAAGTTGCAATCCCAGTCGAGACCCTTCCAGGCGAAGTAGCCCAAGTCGACTTCGGCTATGTCGGGAAGATCTACGATGCAAGGGCTGGCGTTCTGCGCAAGGCGTGGATCTTCGTCATGACCTTGGGCTTCAGCCGCCACATGTTTTGCGACATCGTCTTCGACCAAAAGGTGAGCACTTGGTGCGAGCTGCACGTTCGAGCCTTCACCTTCTTCGGGGGCGTCCCGAAGGTCATCGTTCCCGACAACTTGAAAGCCGCCGTCATTCGCGCAGCTTTTGGTGTGGACGGAGACGCGGCTCTGAACCGGACCTACGTCGAGCTCGCCCGCCACTACGGATTCCAGGTGGACCCAGCACCACCGCGCGCACCCAAGAAGAAGGGCAAGGTCGAACGGGATATCCGCTACGTCAAGCACAACTTCTTCGCGACATGGGAGACGCAAGACCTTCAGAGCGACCGGAAGCAGCTGACCAAGTGGAACCTGGAAGTCGCCGCCATCCGGATCCATGGAACGACGGGGAAGCGGCCGATTGATGCCTTCCAGGAAAGAGAAGTGGGAGCCTTGAGTCCACTCCCGAAGGACCGCTGGGAACCCGTCACTTGGAAAGTGGCAACGGTCCACATCGATAGCCACGTGCAGATCGACGGAGCCTTTTACTCGGTGCCCTGGCGGCATGTGGCCGAAAAGCTCTGGGTCCAGATCATGCTCCATTCGGTCGCTGTCTACCGGGAGGACGTGGTTTTGTGTACTCACTCAAAAGCGAATCGAGGAGAGCGCAGGACCGTAGAGAACCACCTCCCCGAAGATCGCCGCGACCTACGCTTCCGATCGCGATCCTATTGGGAAGAGCGTGCCACGAAGCTCGGGCCTGATGTCCGCAGGCTCATCGACGCCGTCTTCGGGTCGGAGGATGTGCTTCTGCAATTGCGCAAAGTGCAAGCGATCGTCACGCACCTGGAAGGCTTCCCTCGTGACCGCGCCAACAAGGCCGCTGCGCGTGCTCTGCACTTCGAGAGCCTGAGCTACCGAGCAGTCAAGAACATCTTGTCCAAGGGGGTCGATCTCGAACCTCTTCCAAACGGACCCACCCGAGCATGGGCTCAGGGCTCACGTTTTGCCCGGAACCCAACACCAACCCTTTTCCCCAACAAGGAGATCACCACGTGACTATGAAACGCGAAAGTCTGACACCGGTCTTGAAACGACTACGACTCTCGGGCGTCTTGGAGACGCTTGACCTACGAACGAAGGAGGCCATCGATTGCGACCTTAGCCACACCGAGTTCCTCTTCCGCCTGTGCAGTGACGAACTCGAGCGCCGCGAGAGCAAGCAGCTCGACATGCGGATGCGCAAGGCGAACTTCGAGAGCACGAAACATATGGACGACTTCGACTGGTCCTTTAACGCCCAGCTGCCGAAGGCGAAGCTGGTGGATATCGCCGCGTGTCATTTCATCGACAAGAAAGAGAACGTCCTACTCGTGGGCCCGGCGGGCGTAGGCAAGTCGCATATCGCCCAGGCGATTGGCGAGCGGGCTTGCCGGAGTGGGAGTAGCGTGTGCTACACAAGCGCCCACCGGATGCTGTCGGAGCTGCGCGCAGCCCGTGCCGACCGGACTCACGATAAACGGATGCTGCGCTTCACCACGCCGGACCTCTTGATCATCGACGACTTCGGGCTGCGGCCACTGGATGCGGACGAGCCGATCGACATCTACGAGATCTTCCGAACACGCTACGAGCGGGGCTCGATGCTGATCACCTCGAACCGAAGTTTGGAGGAGTGGTATCCGCTCTTCCTGGATGACTTGATGGCGTCCGCTGCTATGGACCGTTTGCTGCACCACGCCAACACGGTGGTCATGGAAGGTGGCTCGTACCGTAACCCTCCGCCGCGGCCCGGGAATGGAGCGTAGCTAGGATGTGGGACCCCTTGGCCGAGCTGAGCCGCTACTTTTCCAGACGTGTGGTGCCAACCCTGCAGCGTGCCTACGCGCAGTCCTGCTAATTGCTCGCGGGCTGGAAACCGAGTCTTAGGGGTGGGACCCTTTGGCCGAACTGAGGTGGGACCCTATGGGCGGTCCTTGACAACACCACGGCAACGCTGGTAAACCCGCGTTGCGAAGGGGGATCTTCCACTGGTCGGGTT
>CAZYTB010000222.1:0-2965 GCA_964650375.1 uncultured Campylobacterales bacterium
TTCACTTGACCCGCAACTCGTCGGCGAATTTTGGTGTAGATTCAAGTCTATAGCCGTCAAGAGAGTCTAGCGGTAACTGGTAGGCGGGCAAGTGATTTCGGTCGTTAAATGCTAAATATTGAACTCACCCAAAGGATATAAATTGGATTCGCTATCACTTAAATTAGAAAACTGTTATGGGATACCATCCCTCGAACACACCTTTGATTTCAGTAAATCTCACGCCAATTTAGTCTATGCTCCAAACGGCGTAATGAAAACATCCTTAGCAAAAACATTCCTCAAAATATCAAAGGGATCTCTCCCGGAAGAGAAGTTATATAATAAAACGCCATCATTTGAAATTCGTATAGATGAAGAAGACATTACAAGTGAAGAAATACTGGTAATTGAACCATTTGATCCTAGCTATGAATCTAAAAATATTTCAACACTTCTTGTCAACGCAGACAAAAAATCAAAATATGACAAAATTTATAAAGAAATTTTAGAAGCTAAAAAGAAACTCATAATAGGGCTAAACAAACTTTCAAAAATAACAAAAGATAATATAGAAAATACTTTCACTAAAGACTTAGGGTGTAGCAATATATTTGACGCAATTAAATTACTCAAATCCTTAGATATTGGTAATATTAATTATTCAAAAATAAATTATAAAACTCTATTTGATCCAAAAGTTATTGCACTTTTAAATGACAAAGATGTTCAATCTGGAATATCTGAATATATAGATCGCTATAATGAATTAATTGAAAAATCTTCTATATTTAAGAAAAATGGATTTAACCCAATAAAAGCAAATTCTATATCAAGTGCTCTAAAAAAAGAGAAATTCTTTGAAGCAGAGCATAAAGTTTTGCTAAACGGAAAAAATGATCCAATAAATGACCATAAAGACCTAGAGAAAATAATTGAGATAGAAAAAGAAAATATTTTAGGAGACGGAAACTTAAAACAAATATCTCAAAAAATTATTGGTGGAGTTGCATCAGTCAAAACATTTCAAGAAATTTTAGCCAAATTTCCTGAGATATCAACAGAGCTTGCTGACCTTAAAAAACTAAAACAAATTATATGGGGTTCATACTATCAGGCAAACAAAGAGGTATTTATTGAATTATTGACATTGTTCGAAAATAACAAATTGGAACTTACAAACATTGAGAAAGAAGCTGTTTTAGAAGAAACATTATGGTTTGAAGCTCAGGAAATTTTTAAAGAAAGATTTCATGTACCATTCACAATGGAAATTGAAAATTACAGTAATGCAATCTTAGGAACCAAAGCTCCGAATATAATATTTTCTTTCGAAAATGAAAATGGAGAGAAAGTACGATTTAATCATGGGGAATTAAACTCTATGGATTTCCTTTCTGTTGGTGAGCGTCGTGCAATGTATATACTTTATGTTATCTTTGAATTTAAAGCGAGGCTCGCCAGTGGCAAAAGAACAATAATAATCATAGACGATATTGCAGATTCTTTTGATTACAAAAACAAATATGCAATTATTGAGTACTTGAAAGAATTATCAGAAGAAAAATTATTTTGTATTCTTGTCCTAACTCATAATTTTGATTTTTATAGAACATTTCAAAGTCGTGTTCTTGGCAATACGAAATGGAATAATTCATTTATTGCTCATAAACTTGATAATTCTATAAATCTTCTTCCTGGTGGTAGCAAAGATGTTTCAAGCCCTTTTGAACTTTGGAAAAAGAAATATAAGAGTAATGAAGCAATGCTTGTTTCAATGATTCCTTTTGTTAGAAATTTAATTGAATATAAAGATGGGACATCTAGCGATGGATACAAAACTCTTACATCAATGCTACATATAAAGCCCGACACTAATACTCTCAAATTATCTGATTTAGAGAATTTAATTAATGCCGTAATACTTAGCTCATCAGTTGTAAGTGCATATGATCAAGAAAAATTAGTCATCGACCAAATTTACCAAACAGCTGATGACCTTTGTTCAACAGCAAGTGATGACGAAATTTGCCTTGAAAAAAAGGTAACTCTTTCTATTGCAACTCGACTAAAAGCAGAAGAATTTATGTGGAGTAATGTATTAGACCAAAGTCCATTTAGAGGGCAGCAAACAGGATTGCTTTATGATCGTTTAGTTACCGAAAATATGCCTGTCAGTGGAAATTTCATTCAAATCAAAAAAACACTCAGTCAGGTTATTCTAATGACACCTGAAAACATACATATAAATTCATTTATGTATGAGCCATTAATGGACATGTCGAACCACCACTTAGTTCATTTATACGAGGAAGTTAAGGGTCTTGAGTGGTAAATGCATTTAACAAAAAAATGCACCCGACTGGCTAACACGTCCGATTTTCGGATGTTAAACTACCATCATCACTCGCGCCACCATTCCGGTACATCCAAGGCCAGCCGGTGATTTAGGCCGTTATATTATGAATCCAATGAATTCTTCTCAATTACTGCTTATTAGACAAATAGCGACTCTTGTTATTGAATCCAAATCACAAGATGAAGAAACATATAAAATTGTATCAAAACATATGGTTCGATGGTTCCCACAATTTATAGAAAAGGTCGACATTTACTCAAAAAAAGATCAATGGAACAAACATTTTTTATATAGCGCTGAAGCATATGGAAACGAGGAAAAAGAGAGACGAGATAAAAAGTGGGAAAAGCTAAATTTAACTGAACAAAGAGTAAAATTAAAAGACATTCACCCTGAACACAACCCACCAGTAAGTTTTATAACTAAAAAGATTCTAAAACTACAAAGTGAAGATGTAGATTTACCAACTTGTCGTGAAAAAATAATTAATATTATCAACCAAGAAAAATATAGTCTTGTCATTATCAGCAAGAAAGAAGCAGCATGTTTAGATGGTAACTCTAATAACACCTATCCATTGCATGGAAGTGATGAGGTAAAGGGAAAAGGTATGTCAAAAGATGGCTG
>CAZYTB010000223.1:0-2964 GCA_964650375.1 uncultured Campylobacterales bacterium
GGCTTCAATGGCTTCTTTCTTTTCAGAATCAATCTCGGTAATGTTTTCCAGTAAACTCAATGAGTTTTCAACCTTGCCATTGAGTGACATCACTCGAGCTAACTGATACCGAACTTCGGTTTCTTTAATCGTCTCTGGGAATTCTTCCAACAGTCTTTGATAATACGCTTCAGATTGCTCCAGATGAATTACCATTTGCTGGTTATTGTCATTAAATAAAGCGCTCTCTGCCATCAACGCTTCAATTTCTGCCAGACGTTGCACCGCCTCGGCAGTGACTGCGTCCGTTGAGGCTACCGACAACAACCGTAAATAACTTTGTTTAACTTCCTGTAGAGTGGTTGAGGGCAGTTTCGAGGCATTGGCAGAAACTCTTCTCCCTTCTAAACTTTTTAACGATTTTTCATTTAGATATTCTGGGGGTTCTATTTCAAAAATTGTTATATTATATTCGTCCAGGGTGTTACTCAGGGTACTGCAACCTGACAGCAGAAAACTGGCGAACAATAATGAAGCTATTTTTCTAACCATTGTCAGCCTCATTCAAATTTTCTTCTGCAAGATTCAGCGCTTTTTCTATTTCATCGGCTTCCGATTCTTCGGATTCGCTTTCATTAGCTTCATCTTCAAGTTCACTCTCATCAAACTCAGAATCCTCAACTGGATCGACATCCTCAGGAGTTAACGAACGGAATCGTAATCTGGCCAGTGCAACGTTTGCCTGTTCTGCGAGATTGGTAAGTGCCGCTCGCCGAGCGTTAACCATAGAGATAAATCGCGCTGCCATTTTTTCTTCATAAACAACTTTAAGCTGAAATAAATCCAGCACCACATCAATTCCCTTAATCTTCATATCATCCACTCGGGCAAGAGCTTCTGGAAGCGGTTGTCTGGGACGTGATAGCAGTTCTTCAAGTTGTTCCATTTGTCGTTCTAGTTTTTTTATTTCATCCGCAAGCGCAGTTTTATCCTGTTGACCCTGCCATAAATTATGGTCACGGCTTCGATGCAAGCTCCATAAACCTACACCTTTAAAACGGCGCAGCTTTTCACCTTTTTCGCCTAGCGCTTCTTCCGATAAAGACGCGGCCAGCTCTTCAGCTTCCTGTAATCTTTGCCAGATTTTAGCGTCTTCTTCGGGCAGTAGCATTTCTGGTACAGCCTGATTAGTTTGTTGTTCGAACACCTCATTTAATGAGGACTGGCTACTGTCGAGGTCAAGAGCTCTAATTTCTTCAAGCCGTTGATTCACTTCCACCGATTTTTGCAAAAAGCGCTGTTCGTTGGTTTCCAGCATTATTTTAATGGGCTCAAGGCTTCTTAAAGAGATTTGTAAATTATTGTCCCACTGCTGCAATTGAGTCCATTGTTTTAATAATTCAAAAAATGAAGCATCACCGACTAACTGTCGTTGGAATCCCGGAGAGGTTTGGGTGAAGCTGACTTCTGCCGTTTGTCTGGTATCCAGCAAGTCTCTCCAGGCTTCTCTGGCCTCAAGATTATCGAGCTCTTCTAAAGCGAGGATGTGAGAATCGAGAGCTTTTTCGTATCCTAGCAAAGCGCTCTTAAAATCTTCTTGTTTCTGGTAGGCATAAGGCACTGCCAACCAGGCTTCCTGTACAGCAGGTTCCAGCAAATCTTCCATTTCAGAAAGCTGTAACCAGTAAATTAATGCTTGTTCATAATCTTCAGACTCGGCAAAAGACCAACCCAGCATAAGTAAACCTTCGTTGGAAACCAGCCCGTCTAATCTCATGTTGGTGAGTAATTGCTGTGCAAATCCAGCTTTTTCTGTCTTTAGTGCTTCTAATGCTAAGGCCAAGATTGCCTGATCTTTAATCGCATATTGTTCCTGATCAAGTGGCTGCAATGTGGTGATTGCTTCTAATATCTGATAACCCTTTGTATGGGCAACGGGATCATTTAACTGCAATAACGTGATGCCGTTATTGTATTCGGCGTAAAGTTGCAGGTTACCGTTGTATCTTACCGATTCGAGTTGTGCGGAGGCTTCTTCGTATTTTTTATTGCGAAACAACATTTGTGCTTTCATCAAACGTCGTCGTTGTACGTCTCTGTCATCAAGATGTCTTTCATTAAGATTGTGAAGTTGTTCCCAGGAAGAATTGTATAACTGCAGCCGATAATAAACCCTCGCTAAAACCATCGCCAGCCGAGATTTGTTTTCCGCAGAAAGCCCAACAGACTCCATTAAATCAATACGTTTTTGTGCTGCTATGGGTAAACCCAGATCAATCAATAAACCTGCTGCAAATAAATTGGCCGTATTCTTATGTTTAACGAAAACACCCTGCTCTTCCCTCGCCAATACCCGGGTCAAAGCATCCAATTCATCACCACGGTAGTAGGAAAATAAAACTTCGCCCCATTCAACTTCTTCCACAACCTGAGGATCGCCCACACGAGCAGCCGCCTGAGCTGATGAAATCAGAATCTGAGTGGAAATAAAAAGAAGCAGTACTAGAAGCGTGCTTTTAAAGGCATTGGGCATTCAATAAATTCCTGCTTATTTCCACTGTTTGATAAGGAATTCTGGCTGGATTTGTTCAGAGCTATCCACAACCTGTATTTCGAAAGCTTTTTCGCCGGTAAGTTTTTCAAAATCAAGACTAACCGCGCGCTTATATTCTCTTTTTCTTGGACCTATTCCAGTAAACACTGCGACCAATTCGTGCTTGCCGGTAGTAATACTGCCTGTATACAAAGGCTGGATAGCACCTCTTTTAAGAGCTTCGACATCTTTGTCCGTGTAAAGAAAAGCGGTTACAGGTTTCCCGTCGAGTTGTAGCCTGACACTGTCCAGAGAAAAGAAAGTACCGTAGTCCATAGAAATATAAACTGACAATCGGGTAGATGCAGGATGTAGTAAGTCTTCTTCAAGTAAAAATAGACTTCGATTAAGATCAATCACCTGTTTTTTCACCTGCTCTGTTCGCTTTGCAA
>CAZYTB010000224.1:0-2938 GCA_964650375.1 uncultured Campylobacterales bacterium
ACATCCATGGCTGTCTCATTCAAAATTATCCTGAAAGTCCAGATTTTACATTAACCAGGATCTGTTGTGACAAATCATTTGCTGTAGCGGTATGTGCCTAGTTTGCTCAGGGTCTATTTTCTGCCTCTGAATTTATCATGGAATTTGGCATACCTGTATACAAGCTTCTATAGGTTTATATTGTGGTAGAGGGTATACATCCTCTCCTGGCCATCAACATAGCCGTTAGGATTTTGATGTGTCTTCGGAAATTTGTTTAATCATTTAATGAACTGCTCAAGGTGTGCGATCAACTGTTGTCGCGTTTTACAGTGGAACGTTGAAAGATCCAATATATGTTGTTATAGATTTATAACTATTTGAATAATATATGATTATTTTAATTTCACATGGTTTTGATGATATTGGCGGCCAGTACCATAATTTTTGTTTTCTACTAATCTCTATATTGAAACTATCCCCAACCTAAAAATCAATTACTAACAATGGTAGCTGAAATCTGAAAGTCATTTCGCTGCTATGGACAGTAAGAATAATTCAATTGATGGAGAAAAAATGAATATAAGAATACAGCTGGCTGCCTGTTTGCTCATGGCGCCTGTTTTCGGCTATGCCTCCGACTGTAGTGACCTTTCTAGTGCAATTAAATTATCGAAGACATGTCCACCTGTGATCAAGCCGGGTGATACGAAAGCTAACGCTTGTAATCTGAAAAAAAGTAAGACTTATAAGATCTCGCAAAGTATGGGATCGGCTGATGCGCCATTACCCCCAGTTACTATCCCTGCAACTACTGTGCTTTGCATTGCTAACTCAGAGCTATCAGGCAAAATCGATATTTATGCAAATTCATTTTGGGTTGATGGCGGTGTTTTTCAAATTGGTTCTGCTATCAGTCCTATCACCAGCGCGAATAAAGTAACCATTACCATGACCGGAACAGATTCTGTAGCCCCGGCACCGCAACCTATTTGTGCTAGTGCAGGAAAGCCAAAAAAGAGTTGTTCAGATATTGCCTATAAGAGCTTTAAAACAAAAAATGCAAGGGATATTACCGTAACCGGATCCGGCCAATTGTTGATGTATGGTGAGAAGGGGCTGACACCAGTAGTCGGTCAGTCAGGTGACTACATTCATTCGATAGACTACACGGCAGGTACTGCTGACGGCGTACCCATAGGCGATGACATTAATCAGGTACCTTACTTTAATAATGTTTCAGGGTCTAACAGCTGGACTTATTTGAATAAACCAGCAGGTCCGGCGTATTTCAGTGCAGATTTAAATGTACAGAGCCCTATCGAATTGGCAAATTATCCAGCTAAATTGGGCAATATCACACTGACTGCCGGAGACTTGCCTTATCTGTTAAGTTTATCCCGGAACGTTTCCGCAGGGAATGGCAATGATTGGGAGGTAGGTGACTGGGTAAGTGTCGCAACAACAACTTTTGTCGCGCATGAGACAGAAATCGTGCAGGTTTGTAAGGTCTATAATATTGCAAATCCTGACCCTCAGAAACACACCAATATTTCTGTTATCGTTCTAGCTGGCTCGCCATCGTTCTGTCCGACAGCTTCAAAAAATACACCCCTAAAACATTATCACTTTGGCTCACTGGCTGCTTCGGTTGGTTATTTTCCCGGTGATACTCCAGGACACAAAAATAAACATAATGCCAGCAAAGGACAGGCTCACAGTTTTTATGATGGTGAGGACAGGAACTTTGGTATTGATGAGCGAGCGGAAGTTGCGCTGTTATCAAGAAATATCAAGTTGACATCTACGGCAGGTAGCACAAGTACAGCACCGCTTACCAATATACCTGACCAATATTTTGGTGGCCATATTGCGATAATGAACACAGCGGGTCAAGATGCTCCTACTGCAAAAGTTGAACTGGTGGGAGTTGAAATTGAGAAGTTTGGTCAGCCGATGGTTGGCCGTTATCCAATACATTTTCATCGCATGAACGCACATTCTACGACTAAGGATAGCAATAATCTCCTGGTGCAGGATACTGTTGTTCACCATAGTTTTAACAAGTGTTTCGTAACCCACGACACCATGGGTGTTAATTTTTATAATAATGCCTGTGTTCGTACTATTGGCCAGGGTTTTTATCTAGAGGATGGCCATAATATAGCAGGTAACCAGTATGTGCATAATCTTGTAGCAGGAACCATGGCGGCATCGTTAAAGTACGATGTAACTGCCGCCACTGTTAAAAATGAGGGTGGAGTTGTTATTGGTAAAAACACTTATTGGGATGGAGACAATCTGGCAACGACAGCTTTTGGTTATAATCCCGCAAAAATCCCGGATACATCAGATTCAGGTGCGAATACCGGAAACTTTATTGATTCTTTTGAACCGGGTGGTTTTTGGATAACAACTTTTGGAAATCGTATTAACCATATTGATAATCCCAATATCTTTGTAAATAATTCGGTAGCGGGCTGCCAGATGCGTGGTGCTGCCTATTGGGCGATTCTGCAAGATGTTAAAGACATTGGTGATGTACCTTCAATAACCAAACCCACATTATATCCGGTATTCTCTGGGAATCGTGGCCATGCCTGTTACGATGGTTTTATAGCGGGTGATAATTCTATGGTACAAGCCACACCAGCAGTAGCAATTGGCCCGCAACCACTACCGGTTCCAGTTGGTGAGAAAGTCAGCACAAGCGCTAATACACCTTTTGTAGTTTTCGATAACTTGAATTTTACCCAGATCGAGCATAAAGCTTTCTGGTATCGAGGTGTTTTTGTTGGTGTAAACAACAGCCGTTTTGCGGCCTTAAAACAAGGTATGACATTATTAGGTGGTGGTGGCCCGGAAGGTAATTTACTTGGCTTCTGGGGATTGGTGCATAATTCCGTGTATGCCGGTGTAACCAATAATAACGTAGGGCGATATTCAGATTGTGAAGGTT
>CAZYTB010000225.1:0-2936 GCA_964650375.1 uncultured Campylobacterales bacterium
TTGTTCTGGCTGAAAACGGAATTTAAACCTGGCTTTTGGTTTTTTATTTTAAGTTACGGGTGTCTAGTGCTTGTTAGATAACGTCAAGTTATAATCGACTGTACCCATTGTATAAAGATTCACCTCATTCGTTAAATCTCTTATTTTTTATGATCAATTTTCCATTTCGCAGCTCGCTTTTTTGCTAGTGCGACTTGCGCTGGCTGGAGACGACCACGTAAACTATTGGTTAAGGAGGCCAGCTTTTCTTTGGTAAAATATATCTTATTCACAAGCACGAATTTATAACCTTCGATATCTTTCTCTGATCCCATGAGATTTTGAGCATAAAATTCGGCTAAAGACATTTGACCTGAACTGTAATTCTGATTCGCCGATTGAATATACCATTGCTCTGCTTTGATTTTATCTTGTGGAAAATTGTTTAAACCACGGTCATAATAACGACCAAGCTGGTTTTTATAATAGCCTTGTCCAGCTTTTGCTGCTCTTTCAAACCATTTTATCGCTGTATCAAAATTTTGTTCAACACTAAGGCCTTTTGCATAAGCACGACCAATAGCAAATTGAGATGCGGGATCATTTGTTGCTGCAGCGATGTGATAGTATTTCAATCCTTCGCTATAATTAAGATAACCTGCCTTCTGATTAAAATAAATATTGGCGAGTTGCTTTTGTGCACCCAAGAAACCAAGATCAGCAGATTTTTTATACCACACGATAGCTTTGACAACGTCTTTGGTAATTTTACCATCTGACATATATTCGCCAGCCACTCTATAAGCGGCTTCGCTATGACCATTATTGGCGGCGGTTTCGTACCATTTTACCGCAGTGGGGTGCTGATCCTCTTTTTGGTGATAATAGGCGCCAAGTTCAAACTGAGCTTCTTTATCGCCTGCGTTAGCACGACTTAACAGTGTCTTCTCCTTTGCGAGACCCTTCTCAGCGGCAAGCTCTTGTGTCGTTTTTGTGAGGACACCATTGGCAATTTGGGACAATTTCACATTGTCATAATTTGCTTTTGCATAGCCATTATTGCTTGCGTACCAATCATCAGCTAGTTTCTTACTATCAGTGCTTTGATCGGACGAGATCACTTCCGCTATTAATTCTGCCCGTTTTTCAGCATCACTATAATTTACTTTTGAGGCCAGATAATAATAAGTATATGCCCGTGGTAGGGATCTTTCTACACCATTTCCCTTTTCATAAAGTTTGGCAATTTCATATTGAGCCATCGCATTACCCACATTGGCCGCCATCAGATAATAACGGGAAGCGATTTCCATGTCTTGTGGGACACCAATACCAAATGCATTAATGGTTGCCATGTTCAATTGGGCATCCACATCGCCTTTCAAAGCTTTTGGTGAATATTCCATTTCCAATTTCACCATCGCACGTTTGTTTTTTGGATCATCAATGGACGCCACAGTAGCCAATGCTTCTTTATGGCCTTGGGCGGCCGCTTTTCGATACCAAACGACGGCTTCGTTTTGATCCATACCAACCCCAAACCCGCTTGAATAATATTTCGCGATGGTGTTTTGAGCATCAGCATAACCTGTTTCTGCAGCTTTTAATGTCCACCGTACGGCTTTTACTGCATTCTTCGTCACACCTAAGCCACTGGCGTAAAAAAGCCCCATGTTATTTTGTGCTAACGTATGATTTTGTTCCGCGGCCATCAGTGTGTATTTAGCTGCCTGAGCCGCGTCTGGCGGAGTGCCCTGACCCTTTCGGTACAGATTTCCTGTTAAAAACTGCGCATTCACATGGTTAAGATCGGCTGCGGCGGATAATGATGCTAAGGCTTTTGTAAAATCTTGTTCCACGCCCTCGCCGCGGCCATACATCAATCCTAATGCGTATAGAGCTTCACGGTTATTGGCTTGTGCTTCGATAATGAATTCGGCGTAAGCGGTTTTGAAATCTTTATTTTTATAGGCTTGTTGTGCTTTATCAATATCAGCATGAACCATGTTTGATGTCATGAGAACGACAGTAAAAAGGAGCGTTTTTTTCATTCTGCGACACTCCATTTGTTTGCTTTTGTTTTTGCCGTACTGCGCTGGCTATCCGTCAAGCTTATGCCATTTGCCTTTAAATAAGTATCCGCATCTTTTCCGTCTTTGTTTCTATAAATTTCAAACCACATTTGTGCGGTTTCTCTGTTTTTCTTCGTAGCAAGTCCGCGAGAATGCATAACTCCAAGTTTCATCAGCGCCGTTTTGTTACCGTTGTAAGCAGCACGGTAAAACCAGATCAATGCTTGGTTATAATCAAGCTTGGTGGCAATGCCATAATAATAAAGCTCTCCAAGATTATATTGTCCGTTTTTATCGCCGAGTTTTGCCGCACGCTCGTACCATAATTTAGCTTTATCAACGTCTTTTACAACGCCTTCACCTTTATAAAGGGCTCTGGCAAGATTGACTTGAGCTCGGGTCATTCCTTCTCGAGATAGTTTAAGATATATTTTATAGGCTTCCTGAGGCATACCTAAACCTGCCGATAAAAGCGCCTTAACCATTTCCGGGTGGTGCTCAACTTCCTGCGAGGAAGCTGTGGAATTATTGAACAAAAACA
The DNA here is from genome assembly GCA_964650375.1 of uncultured Campylobacterales bacterium. GTDB lineage: Bacteria > Campylobacterota > Campylobacteria > Campylobacterales > Sulfurospirillaceae > JAADIZ01. The sequence continues at coordinate 2,593 of CAZYTB010000225.1, forward strand.
GACATATTATCAAAAAGAAGGATAAGATTTTCATGAATTTCTCTGATTGCAAATTGAAAATTGAATTAAGGTAAATCATCTTAATTCAAAATGAACAAGCAGGGAACCTCGGGAACCTCGGGAACCTCGGACACCCGCATCTTCTTAGATAATCTACCCCAAATTGATTACTGTAATCAAGTGCAAGGACAGCATAATCATTGTTCCGGAGGAAACTACCATGCCACAAGCCCGTAAGAACATCGTCTCTGTTGAAGATATCCCCTATTACCACTGTATTGGCCGTTGTGTACGCCGAGCTTTTCTGTGTGGCAAGGATAGATTTTCAGGTAAGGGCTACGACC
>CAZYTB010000226.1:0-2878 GCA_964650375.1 uncultured Campylobacterales bacterium
TTTAAACAAAACGCCTTTGCCTTCCATCACGGGTTTTCCCGCAAGCGCACCAATGTTACCTAGACCAAGTACCGCAGTGCCATCGGTAATAACCGCAACTAAATTCCCTTTTGCGGTGTAATCATAAGCGGTTTCTTTATCGCGATGAATTGCTCGGCAAGGTTCTGCGACACCGGGAGTGTAGGCGAGTGAAAGGTCTAGCTGTGTTTCGCACGGCTTGGTGATTTCAATCGCAATTTTTCCAGGTTTTGGGTTTGCGTGGTAATCCAGAGCTTGTTGCTTGAAGCGTGTCGGCATGTTGATAGTTATGTTTGGCTTATTCGAGGTTTATTGAAAAGAGCCGCTATATTAGCATTTCTGCCACTTGAATTCGAATGAAGCGAATTCGAGTTGCGGCAATGTTGAGAAGGAGAGTAAGAATACTACAGGCGTAAAAAAAGACGCTATACAGCGTCTTTTCTACTGGCATAAGGTTGTTATCAACCTTTATTGCCAAAGCGTTTGTTGAATTTATCAATTTGACCCGCAGAATCCAGAATTTTTTGTTTGCCTGTATAAAAAGGATGGCATTCAGAGCAGACATCAATAGTCATATCGTCTTTACCATAGGTAGAACGTGTGGTGAACGCGTTGCCACAGCTGCATTTAACATTTACGTCGTTGTATTTTGGATGGATATCAGCTTTCATGTTGATCTACCTGTGTTTATATCTTCTTAAAGTGTGCTGGAGTTTGACCAGTACGTGATCCTAAATTATCGCTCTTTGCCGCCGTTTAAAAACGTTCAAATGGCTGAAAAAATAGGGAGTGAATTCTACCTGTATCTATAAATAGAGGCAAGTTATTATTTAGGCGGCTTGAGGCAGTAAATTAAGGGGTTTTTTGTGAAAGATCGCTGGAATTTAGTAAGTGTTCACCCATACTGTATAAATAGATAAAAAATGTAAAGGGTAAATTCTGTAGGATTTGAGGAAAGATGAAATTTAAAATTATAATGCTGTTAGTAGTATTGGTAGGCATAGCGATAACGCCAATGATAATGAAGGGTGAATTTGATCCAATGTCTTTTTTTGGCGGTGGTCTTTCAGAATTTGAAAAGTTGAAAGCCAAAGCACCAAAAGGGTTAAGTAGTGTGGTGACCGATGAAAAAATTCAGGTTTATAAGTGGCGCGATAAAAATGGTGTGATGCAATTTAGTAATACACCGCCGCCAAATTCGATTAAAGGTGAGAAAGTTGAGTTGAATCCAAACAGTAATATCATCCAGGCTATTAAAGTTGAAAAAAAGGAAACAGTGAAAAAAGAAGCCAGCATTAAAGCGCCTAGTCCTTATTCGGTAAAAGGAATGAAAAAAGTGATGAAGGATGCCAGAGGTGTTGAAGACCTTTTGAAAAACCGGCATGAAAGTCAGCAGAAGATGTTGAAAGATCTTTAGAAAGTTACTGTCATGATTCTGGTTTTAGTCAACTTAAACAAGCTGTTCAAGAATATCGTTTAAAAATAGAAACCCCTGCTTACTGGTGACGATTTTTTTATCATCGACTATTAACAGTGATGGATCAATATTTTTAATTGCATGATGTAGTGATTCATTATTAAGCCCGGTATGTTTTTTAAACGTATCTATGTCGCAGCCATTTTTTAATCGAAGTGCATTAAGTAAAAATTCAAATACAATATCTTTTTCTGCTAACATTTGTGCTCCAGAGTTAGCGTTATTTTTAAATGTCTCTTCTATATATTGTTTGGGCTGACGATGTTTCCAGCGACGGTTTATTTTTAGCTTGTTTGTTTCAGGGATAACGTCTGTTATCTTTCCATGCGCGCCAGCGCCGATACCAATATAGTCACCGAATTCCCAGTAATTTATATTGTGTAAACTCTTTGTATTTAAGGCATTATCCGTTTTAGCGTAGGCAGATATTTCATATTGAGAATAGTTGTTTTCTAGCAAAATATTTTGACATTGTGTTTGCATTTCCCAAAGTAAATCGCTTTCGGGTAAAACAGGAGTGTGTTTATAGAAGTAGGTGTTTTCTTCAATCGTTAGTTGGTAATGTGAAATATGATTTGGTTGAAAGTTGCAGGCTATTTCTATATCGTTAACTGCCTGTTGGACGGTTTGTTCGGGTAAGCCAAACATCAGGTCTAAATTAAAATTTTCAAAACCTGCGTGTCTGGCGGTGTCTATTGCCATTAGCGCATGATCTTTGTTATGTATGCGACCGAGAGTTTTTAAATGTTTATCATCGAAACTCTGAATGCCAATGGAAAGGCGATTCACTCCAGCATTTTTGAAGCCAGTAAATTTTTCCTGTTCGAAAGTACCGGGGTTTGCCTCCAGTGTTATTTCTATTTTATTCTCCCCCGTCGTATCAAACTGAAATAATTTTTGCGCGTGCAAAATTATTTTTTCAATAGAATTTGCAGAAAATAAACTGGGTGTGCCGCCACCAAAAAAAATACTGTGAAGTGTTCGCTGTGAACAAGCTTGATATTCTGCATCTAAATCAAGCAGCAGTGCTTTGACATAATTATCTTCATCAAAAGAATCATTTTTTTCGTGTGAGTTAAAGTCACAATAAGGGCATTTTTTTACACACCAGGGAATGTGAATATAAAGGCTTAATGGGATGTTGTTGTGCACGAGATTGGTTTGGGATAGAGTTGTTAAAAATAAACTTAACGGGAATAAAAAAGAGGCATAACTCTAGCAGTTATACCTCTTTTTATGTAGTCAGGTTACATTCTAAAATGTAGCCGCTTCTAAAAGAAACAGGATGTTAGTCCAGTGCAGCCAAACGCAATGTGATAATAGTAAGGGCCACAGGTGAGTTTGGCGGTCTAGGTATTGAAGTGGGCATGGAAGATGGATTTG
>CAZYTB010000227.1:0-2876 GCA_964650375.1 uncultured Campylobacterales bacterium
ACTACTTATGATGTCCGATTACAAAAATAAAGAGCACTCCCTTTGTAACCAATTGAATCTATTTTATTTTTAACCGGACAGTAGTGAATAAAACTATTTTTTTTATAACAATAGATATTTATAAGTATGAGAAAACTGCTTCAGAAAGAGGGAAGCTAAAGTTTGTAGAAATTCTTGAAAAAGAAATAATACAGGAAATAAAAACATCTAAATTTTTAACCGTTTAGTTTTCGATTTTAATCATTTCATACAAGGGCGGCAAAGTGGAAAGAATCCCGCCGTAACATCGTAAATGCGACCAATCCACATATCAAATGTTGGGTTTTCGCTACTGTTTATCTAACTACACAGTTAAGTCCAATAGTCCTGTTTTTTTCTAATTTAAAGATTTTTAATATACAAGGGCTGGTTATGTACCTGTCCCCAATTATCATAAGTTCGAGAAACCAGTGCATTGTCATACTTCTGAAGTATTTACAAGATATCATTCCAATTACTACATAGTGATTTTAGAATTAAAAAGGAAAGCGGAAAAAACTCTGGTTTTAAGTTAGTATGAACTTTTAGACGTAACGCGACACTAACAACTTTACATTTAATAATATGAGCCACTGACTCAGAATTTTGTTCGTGTTCAAGACATAGAAATTTAGATTTGAGTATGTTTGTTAAAGCTTTTAAAAATCAAAAGTCTGAGAGGCAGATATGTATTCATGCTATGTCAGCGTATAGCTGACCTATGAATCCCAAAGTTAATCAGTTGCTCAAGTTATTCCATGCAAATTGCCTAATACAAAGCTTTATTCGGGGACGAATAGTGGGTTGTATAAAATTTTTCTCTGTAACAGTTGAGATTAAATATCATCGCTCAAACAGTTAAAAATTAAATCATCAAACCGATTCATAGGCATTTCTTACCTCTTTAATCCATTAATTTATCCAAATCTATGGATAGGGGATCAGTTTTTTTATTTTTCACTTGGATTGGAGAAATATCAAATTATGTTAAACGACTATTTTTTTTATACACATTATTTTTATAAATTTTTGTTGACCTGGTCGACAATTTCATCCGAAAAACTGGCAGTATTTTCATTACTCGTTTTTTTTGGCCTGTTATTTTTTATTGAAACCCATTTTCCTCACAAAAAATGGCCTTCGGATAAGTGGTTGCAATCATACAAGACAAATTTCAGTTTATTCTTGTTTAATAACACACTACTTTCTCTATTGTCTGTTTCTACGTTGCTGGTGCTAGCTGAACAACATTCGGGTCATGGGGTATTGAATCATGTATCGAACCCTGTTGGAAAATTAATCCTGTCATTTCTATTGCTTGATCTGATCATTTATTTTTGGCATAGAGTATGTCACAAATATGAAGGATTATGGATGGTTCATAAGGTTCATCACAGTGACCCTTATATGAATGTCTCAACCGCGTTTCGTTTGCATATCATGGAATTAATTATCGTCACTGTCCTGAAAGCGATTTTAATTATCATATTAGGTATGAATGGAATGACAGTACTCATAACGGAATCAATCACTACCCTATTCGTCATGTTTCATCATACGAATATTTCCTTCGCTGGTGAACGTTTTTTATCGGGCCTGTTTATCGTACCATTCCTTCATAGAACGCATCATTCAACGGAACGAGACGAACACGATAGTAACTATGGTGCCGTGCTTTCCATATGGGATCGTATTTTCGGTACCCTGTTGAAAAAGGAACCTTTGGAAATTGGCATTAAAAACAATGCTCCTCTTGGCTTTTTAGCCCAGTTGAAATTTGGTTTTATCAATGCTCCAGTCCCAGCGTTTGCGGTGTCGGAATTCCAGGATCATTATAAAATCAATAGTATGATAAGCGAGGCCGCATACTATAAAGCCGAATATCGTGATTTTTCACCAGGCAATGATCTTGATGACTGGCTGGAAGCGGAAACCGAAATCAAAGATAAAATATTAAGAGAAATAGCTGACAAAAGCAGAAATCAAACCACAAAAAATAAATTTTGGTTGCCTACATCGGTCTTTCAATAATGTGTATAAGGGGGTATCCACTTTACTGGCCTAACGTATCTAATTGGTTGGTTTAATTACTTATTATGCATGGAAAGAAAAACAATTCTAGGAGGGTTAAATTCTTTGTTTTTCAATAGATTATATTAAATGTGGACGTAATTAGGGCAGCGAAGTGGATACCCCCTTATGTGTATTTTAAGATTTAAAGGAGTGTTATTTGGATTAGACATAGATTATGGTATTCAGAACTTGCCTAGCTTGTCATTATCCTAAAAAATTAGTTAAACCAATTTAATAGAGCAAATTATTTGTATTTTTTATGCTGTCACCTATCTGGTGTGTAGTTTAGGCATCTGGAAACAAATAACCTTATAAACTTAACTGCTTTTTTTGGTTAAATGGGGGAGATGTTCACTCTAATTAAAACGAACCAAGCCCCCTTTTTATCTTTATGATTGAAATATCTATATTTAGTCATTGCCTGAATACTGTGGCAATCCAGAACAATGCACTCAGACAGTACCCTGAATTCAATTTTCCAGTTTACTGGAAAAAGACAAGGCCGTGAGCTAATGATTTTTTCCATGATTAAATAATATCACCCTTTATTCCACTTTAGGCAAGTAGCACTATGGATAAGTTTTTTTATTAAGAGCTACCTTAGAAAACCACCGGAAGAAGTATAACTATCTAGGAGGCTGTCCGAGAATGAAAGCCGTTGCGAGGGAAAGCTGGCTAAAATCAGTTTTTTCGCAGCAGGCTTTCTATTTTCGGATAGCCTCCTAGCACTTCGATATAATTTGCCCGTTCATAATCAACAGGATTAATAGCATTTTGTCTGCTGA
>CAZYTB010000228.1:0-2865 GCA_964650375.1 uncultured Campylobacterales bacterium
CGTAAGCTTTAGTGAGAGGAATTTTTCTTGGGCTTTGCCCAATAAAAAGGAGACAATTAAATGAAAATCCGTAAAAGAGCTTTAACATTTGAAGATATTTTATTGGTGCCAAAGTACTCTGAAGTACTTCCTAAACAAGTTGATGTTAAATCAAAATTAACTAAAAATATATCTCTAAATATCCCATTGGTCTCAGCGGCTATGGACACAGTTACTGAGCATAGAGCTGCGATTATGATGGCAAGACTTGGAGGAATTGGAATTATCCATAAAAATATGGATATAGAAGCACAAGCAAGAGAAATACAAAGAGTCAAAAAAAGTGAAAGTGGAATCATAATAGACCCAATTTCAATTCATATCGGTGCAACTATACAAGAAGCATTAGATATCATGAGTGAGTATAGAATTTCAGGAGTTCCAGTTATAAATGATGAGGATACACTAATAGGAATTTTAACAAATAGAGACCTTAGATTTGAAACCAAATATGATAAAAAAGTGGGCGAAGTGATGACTCCTATGCCTTTGATTACCGTATCAAAAGGTACTACACTGGACCAAGCTGAAGAAATTTTTAAAACAAATAAAATAGAAAAATTACCAGTTGTTGGAAAAAATAATAAACTTGAAGGTCTGATAACTATAAAAGATTTGAAAAAAAGAAAAGAGTATCCAAATGCAAATAAAGATGAATTTGGAAGATTGAGAGTCGGTGCTGCTATTGGAGTAGGGCAGATGGATAGAGCAATAGCTCTAGTGAAAGCTGGTGTTGATGTGCTTGTGTTAGATTCTGCTCATGGGCACTCAAAAGGCATAATTGATACGGTAAAAAAAATTAAACAAGAATTAGATATTGATGTGATAGCCGGCAATATAGCAACAAAAGAAGCAACTCTTGCTTTGATAGAAGCTGGAGCCGATGCGGTCAAAGTTGGAATTGGACCAGGTAGTATTTGTACCACTAGAATTATATCTGGCGTTGGTGTTCCGCAAATTTCTGCTATAGAAGAATGCAGTGAGGCTGGACTTGCTTATGGCGTTCCAATCATTGCAGATGGTGGTATAAAATACTCAGGTGATCTTGCAAAAGCATTAGCCGTGGGAGCAAGCTCGGTTATGGTAGGGAGCTTATTAGCCGGAACCATCGAGAGCCCGGGGGAAATTATAACTTATCAGGGAAGACAGTATAAAACTTACCGAGGAATGGGAAGTATCGGAGCCATGGCAAAAGGCAGCACAGATAGATATTTTCAAGAAGGAACAGCCACGGATAAACTTGTGCCTGAAGGAATTGAAGGTAGAGTTCCATTGGTCGGATCCATAAGAGATGTTGTACACCAGCTCATAGGAGGACTTCGCTCTTCCATGGGATATGTTGGCGGAATTGATATTCTTGATTATCAAGAAAAAGCTGAGTTTATTGAGATAACAAGTGCTGGTCTTAAAGAAAGCCATGTACACGATGTAATAATAACTCATGAAGCACCAAATTATAGAGTTAACTAAGGTAATTATAGTTGAAAATTGTAACTGCAATTGAGCATTTTGATAAACAATTATATTTGGAAAGTGGTCGTATTCTAGAAAGGTATGATTTAGCGTATGAAGCTTATGGACAATTAAATGAAAACCGCTCAAATGTCATAGTTGTTTTTCACGCCCTTACAGGAAGCCACCATGCAGCGGGTAGATATGAGGGAGATTCTAAGCCTGGTTGGTGGGATCCATTGATTGGCGATGATAAAGTCATGGACACTACAAAATATTTTGTCATTTGCGTAAATGTTCTTGGAAGCTGCTTTGGTTCAAGTGGTCCAATTTCAATAGATAAAAAAAGTGGAAAACCACTCAGATTAAAATTTCCGGTAATTACCATCAGCGATATGGTAAGTGTGCAAATGAGTCTTTTTGAGAGGCTTGGCATAAAGAAAGCTTATGCTGTAATAGGCGGCTCACTAGGAGGCATGCAAGCACTTTGTGTTGGAGTAGAATATCCACAGTTTACTGATAAAGTAATCATGTTAGCAGCAACTTATGCCACAAGTCCTTGGGCTATTTCCTTCAATAGGTTAGCAATGGAAGGGATTATAAAAGACCCTAGATTTAAAGATGGCAATTATGAAGTAGGTGAGTTTGAGGAGTTACCAATGAGCGGTTTTGCTATTGGCAGGATGGCAGGACATGTTAGTTTTTTAAGCCCACACTCTATGGAAAAGAAATTTGGCAGAAATTATGTAGAGACAGATGGTTTGTATGAGCTTTTTGGTCGTTTTCAAGTTGAGCGATACTTAGAATACAATGGATACAACTTTGCCAAAAGATTTGATCCGCTAAGCTACATATATATAATAAAAGCTATGAATATATTTGATGCAACAAGAAATTATGATTCTTTAAAAGATTCATTGGAACATATAAAAGCAAAAATGACACTTATCTCTTTTAGAGGAGATATGTTGTTTATGCCAAGTGAGATGGAAACCATAAAAGAAACATTTAAAGATATGGGCAGAGGTGATAAGGTAGATTATTTTTGCGTAGATAGTAGTTATGGACACGACGCATTTTTGGTAGAACATGATAAATTTGATTTTTATATAAAAAAGGCATTAAATGAATAAAGAAATAAGTTTCGAAGATAAATTAAAAAACGCAAAAGAGATTTTAGAAAAATTAAGTAACCCCCAAATTGCTCTAAAAGATGCAATGGTAGAGTACAAAAAAGGAGTCTCAATTTTAAACGAGGCTTCAAAAATGATAGAAGATGCAAAATTAGAATACGAGCAATTGCAATTTGACACACAGAGCGTTAAATGAAACATTCTACGCAAAGCGTAAGCTTTAGTGAGAGGAATTTTTCTT
>CAZYTB010000229.1:0-2865 GCA_964650375.1 uncultured Campylobacterales bacterium
TTAGTTCCACTAAGCCCGTTTTGCAGGGGAGGTGGTCATAAACAAGTATCAAAAAGTTCCAGTCGACCGCTGGCAGCTCAGTTTTTTTTCAGAGGTCATTGTATATCTGCCAGCGGCCACTGAACTTGCGTTATGAGCCATGAGGAAATGATGATCGTACTAAAGTACTTATTCGTAATTTTTGTTTTTTATTCTGGCTGTTCTTATGCAGCCTGTAATATTGTTGACGGGAAAGCATACGGTGATTGTGCAGGGGTTAGTATAAACAAATCACCTGCACAATTTCTGAAGGTTTCATCATACATATCTGAAGGAGGAATAATTAATGGAGCTAAAATTTATACAGGTGGGACTCTTTATTTGAGCGGGATTAGCAATAGCGATATAACAGTTGCAAAAGGTGGAAAACTCACCGTTACAGGTATAGTTAATGCCACAATTATAAACAATGGAGGCATTGTCAAAATTGAAGGAGATGTTTCATCCTTAATTGCTAAAGGTGGTAAAACAATTATTGGTGGTATTGTCTCTCATGTGAGTGGTAATGCTAAAGTAATTTATAAGCCTGGTGCTGTAATTAGTGGTGTACTAGTTAAATAAAAGGAATCATAGTTCTCATGATTAATGCCCTACTATTATTTTTTTGGCCATCCAAGCTTATCTCAATCGTTATTAAAAATGGTCAAGATGAAAGCAATGCCTCAAAATCAGTACAAAAAATCAGGTCAAGTTATTTTAAAGCCATTGCAACTATAACCTTTCTTTGCATTATTGCTGTTGTAGTAGCATATATTATTAATTTCATAGGAGGCTTAGGGTTTGTACAATTAACTGCAATGCGGTTTTTCTGTTCTGCACTTATTGCGCTTGCAGTTTTGGCCAAGCTAAGCTGGGAAATACAAACTTGGAAAGGTCTGTCAGTACCAGAGGAAGTTAATTCCTTTTTATTTAAGCTGTTTTATAAAGTAGGTGTTATTGGCATGCTTTCAAGTTTACTAATAAAAATCTCATAACAAAAAAATCCAGCTAAGGCTTTAAACGGCCGCTGATTTTGGCGTTATGTTTTAACAATCCAACTAAGGAGTAAAATATGAAAACAATGACGTGCAAACAACTTGGCGGAGCATGTGATGAAGTGTTTCGTGCTGATTCATTTGAAGAAATGGCTGAAATGAGCAAGCAACATGGAATGGAAATGTTTCAAAAAAAAGATGAAGCACATCTAAACGCTATGAGTAATATGCAAGATCTTATGAAAGCGCCAGAAGCAATGGAAAAGTGGTTCGAGTCAAAGCGTATAGAATTTGAAGCGTTACCTGATAGTTAACATGTTGATGCCATTAATAAACATCTGCAGTAAAAATGAGTGGAATCCACATAAAACCACATTGGAGTTTTTGGATAATTTACATTGATCTGGAACGTTATAGGAAGCATTAACCTCATTAAGCAAATAAATCCGTACATGCTAGCTAATTACCCTGAATCCGCTCAATCACTAATTACAAGCCGCTCGTTCTGACGCAAACTACGCTGCGCTTCATTCGCGCCACACGGCTTGTTCGTTCGCCGCATATAGGTATCGTCAATATTATGAGTACCATAGAATACCTAAATCTTAGCGAAGTAAATCCACATGATTTTATTCCTTTGCTGAACAATCTAAAGATTAGAGAGCACTTAATAGAACACGAGTTGTTCGATATAGGCACTGTAAAGGCCTGGATAAAAGCTAAGATAAAAGTAGATTCCACTTCTGGTTGTAAAGTTAGGGCCATTATTCTCAATAATCAATTGGCTGGTTGGTGTGGTATACAACTTGAAGGTGAAAAATATGAGGTTGCAATTGTCATTGATGATAAATTATGGGGCATAGGTAAGACAGTGTTCTATGACATTATATGTTGGGCAAAAGCGCTAGGCCATAAAGAAATTTTCATACACTTTCTTCATACTCGCCCTAAGTATAAATTTTTACGAAAAATCTCTAGAAATGTATATGAAAGCGAGCTTCTCGGGAGTAAATTTACAACTTATCAACTAGCAGTAAATAGCGCCTAACATACAAAAAGCACGCAGAGCACGGTTACGCTGCAACTTCACCGCACCCAGTGATTTTGGTCGTTATGTTCAAAAAGGATAACCTATCTAGCTCATACAAAAGTGGCAGAAACAAAGTGATTGCGCTGTTTATTCAAGGTCATAGTTCATATGTTATAGAGGAGTGGTAAATGAACGATGTAGATTCATATATCCAGTCAGTAGAAGATAACCTGAAGCCTATAGTTAAAAAACTTAGAGGAGCTATTAAAGATTGTTCTGAAGTAATTAAAGAAGAAATGAAATGGAGTGTTCCAACTTATTCTATTAATAAAAACATCTGCTCAATCATGGCACATAAGCACCATGTTAATTTCCAAATATTTCAAGGAGCAAACCTTAAAGACTCCAAGTTGTTATACGGAACAGGTGTAGTGGTCTAATAGCACCGGACACATTAATAAGAGATAATAGCTATCAATTATTAAGGTGTCAAAATGGGACAGAAACGCACATACAAACAATATTCTAAAGAATATAAAGAAGAAGCGGTAGCCCTGGTCCGAGAACAGGGATACTCAGTGCCAGAAGCAGCTAAATCTCTGGGGTTAGCCAGTAATATGCTTTATCGCTGGAAGGAGCAGATAGAATCACAGCTTGAAGGTAAATCATTGTCTGTTGATGAGCGTGAAGAGCTAAAACGGTTGCGTAAGGAAAATAAGAATCTACGTATAGAGAAAGAGATTTTAAAAAAGGCCAGTGCCTTCTTCGCGAGAGAAATGAAGTAAAATTTGATTTCATTAGAGACGAGTCAGTGCATTACCC
>CAZYTB010000230.1:0-2843 GCA_964650375.1 uncultured Campylobacterales bacterium
GTCCTATGCTAAAACTTACGACCCGATTCTTGCTATATCTTTAGCATTCCAAAATAATTTCCATAGATCTGTGAGATAAAATAAATTTTAAACTTAAAACAAGCTAATGAAAAATGATAAGCTGCGAGAGAAAGCTAAGCAGATCTCTGCAGGACTGAATAACACCGTGAAAGGGGGCGGAGCCATTTTAAAAACGATGCCCCAATGCACTTTTGGCAACGGTTTACTCGACCTGCGTGTAGGGTAGAATAGCGATAGCGTTTTCCACCATGATTCTGAAATGCCGTAAAACGCTAACGCTATTACGGCCTACGAGCTATCAAAGCAATAAGAAACAGGCGATAAGAAACCTCATTTCTGTGCAGACAGAAAATTGCGAGCTGCTTTTCATATTTAGATCGCCTGTAGTATTTTAACCGCTCTTGCCACTAACTATCGACAAATAGTATATATTATAGTTGTCACTTCATAATATCTGGCTTTCTATTTATTTGCTCCTAACTTCAGCATATGTTTCTAAAAAGCTGTGTACAATTATCCAAAGACTGAAAGGTTACGACTAAATGGATCAGGATAATTAACGAAGAAGGTGGTATGAAGGAAATAGAATTTATTATCAATAATGAGCTGCAGCCCTTTGTAAACTGTATTATGGTAGGAGAAAGTAATAGTGTGAAATCGCATACTAATATTCCTTTATATGCAGATGGCTACCCTGGGCTCATGTTTCAGCAATCAGACTATGGATTTTATTTATTACCCAAAAAAAAGAAATTGTCTGAATTTTTTCTCTATGGTCAAACCCTGGCACCCGTTTCTTTAGATGTTGATGGGCCTTATAAATTTATCGTGTTTCAGTTATACCCGTTTGCTTCAAAGTACCTACTTGGGATAGACCCTAGAGTATTGAACGATGAATGTTATGATTTGTTACAAATAGAGCATATTGATATTCACGCTTACAGGAGACAGTTAATATGCTCAGAAAGGATCGCGGAGCAAGTTAATATTATTTCAGCGCTAATGCTGCAATTAATTCAGTCTAATAAAGTCACTGACAACGATAAAATTCAACAGGCTATCGCAATCATTCTAAAGCATAAGGGACAAATAAAAGTATACGAGTTACTAGAACAACTTTATATCACCGAACGTACTTTTGAACGTAATTTCATGTCACAGGTCGGGCTAACGCCAAAACAGTTTGCCAAAATCATCCAATTTCAATGTTCATTACACAAACTCAGCGAAACAAAATTTAATAAATTGGTCGAAGTCGGTTTTGACAGTGGCTTTACTGACCAATCTCATTTTATTAGAACCTTTAAACAATACACCGGGCAAACCCCAGCTTATTTTCTTAAGAAAAAAAATACAGTCAAATAGATTCAGTCAGTTATATGACACATGCAGTTTACACTTTTGCGGGAGTGCAATAGCTTTAGCTATTGCTGTATACGGAAAAACCTAAAGCTTTTTTACTCCTGCTCCGCTTGAATCATAAAAAATATAAATTAGTTTTAGATAAAATCGAAGTATGTCGGTTTTATTCTATTTAAAAGTTGACCCTCTTAATATAATTTCAACACACTTATAAACAAGAGGAATAATACAATGAAAATCATCATATTTGGTTCTACAGGAACTATAGGTAAACATTTAGTAGAGCAGTCTTTGAATAAGGGTCATGAAGTGACCGCTTTTTCCAGAAATATTGAACATTTGAATAAATTTAATCATCCTAAGTTAACTAAGGTTGTAGGCGATGTGTTTAATGTAAGCGATTGTCAACAAGCCATTCAAGGTCAGGGTATTGTGATTATCGTACTGGGTTCTGGTAACAATCGTAAAAGTATCGTTCGTTCTTCAGGCACTAGAAATATTATCGAAGCCATGAAAATAAATGGCGTTAAACGGCTAATCTGTCAATCAACATTAGGCGCAGGCGATAGTGCAGGAAACTTAAATTTCTTCTGGAAACACATTATGTTTGGCTGGTTTTTAAAGCAAGTATTTCTGGACCACGAATTACAGGAACAATATGTCAAAAAGAGTGGATTAGACTGGACTATCGTCAGGCCTGCTGCCTTTGCTGAGGGTAAAAAAACAGAAAAATATAGATTTGGATTTAGTGTAACTGATAAATCAGTAAAGCTTAAAATTGCCAGGGCGGATGTTGCTGATTTTATTCTCAAGCAATTAGAGTCTAGCACTTATCTGTATAAATCACCTGGCTTATCTTATTAGAGGGCATCATCATGAACATACAGATAATCGCCCTATTTTTGGCAACAATGTCGACGGGTCTAATGTCGGGCATATTCTTCACATGGACTAATGCAGTAACCCCAGGTATCGGTAAATTAAAAGATGTAGAATATTTAGCTGCTTTACAAGCGATGAATCGAGTGATTTTGAACCCTTTATTTTATATTGTTTTTATAGGGCCTATTTTAACTTTACCACTCGCTACAGCGCTTAATTATAATTCAGAGCCATCTTTAATCTTTAAGATTTTAATAATCTCCTCGATGATCTATTTACCAGGCAGTTTTTTAATCACGATACTGGGGAACATTCCATTAAATAATTTATTGCATAGAAGTGATTTAGAAAATTTTAGTGTAGAAGAGGCTAAAACTTTGAGAGATAAAATAGAAACAAAATGGAACACTTTCAATTTGATACGAACCATTACATCTTCAATCACATTTATATTATTGCTTATTACATGTTTATTGATAACTCTATAAGTGGAGTGGACTATTTCAAAACGTTAAGAGCGGAAGGGAGTCGCTATTTTTGCGAAAGCTTGTTTTGGGCATCCCAGCCCAAGCAAGCGG
>CAZYTB010000231.1:0-2819 GCA_964650375.1 uncultured Campylobacterales bacterium
GAACTTTTAAAACCCTATCTCTTTTTCCAAGATTAAGAGGTATAGTCTTATATTTCATTGTATCAAGATTTAAAACTCCAATAAACGGTGAATTAAAAAATCCTGATACATAAAGATTTCTATCTATCATTGCATCAAAAGGAACTTGTCCTACTTGTTTAAATTTTTTATATAGTTCAAAACGAGGTTTTTTTGCTTTTGGATGAATATTTTTCATCACCCAAATCTCATCAGTATCCATACACTCAAAAACAAGATAGTTTTTATACAGTTTTATGCCAACATTTCTGCTGTCAGTTTTGATACTTTGGAGTGGATTCAAATCTCGGTCTGTTATCTCAACAGTTTTATTATCATAATTTGCAACAGCAAGAAAGTTTCTACCTATGGTAAAACCAATCGCACTTTTACTTGTTCTATACTCTTTCTCTTTTACCTCTTTTACAGGGTCAAATTTTATAACATATCCATCTCTAGTTATGACATACCCATCTTTTCCTTTAAATTTCACAACTGCATGATTAAAATTGTGCATATTTTTTATCTCATTAACTAAAAGATGATGATCTATCACAGCAAGAGCTGAGTTTTCTCGCTCAACAACAAATACCTTATCTCTTGCATTTAAAACTGTAATTACTAAAATCAACAAAAGCATTACTGTCTTTCTCATTTTTTATCCTTAAAACTTAGTATGTATTCAACGATTGCACTTAATTGGCTTGCATTTAGATCATTAAAGGCAGGCATAGAATTTCTTTTGTATCCCAACATTTTGTAAAAATCTTTTGGATCTGTTATTTGGGCTATTATCTCATCTTTTTTTCTTTTATTGGCAATTTCTTTAAAAGATGGTCCAAATGCTTGGGCAGTTTGATGGTGACATCCCCAGCAATACTCTTGAAAAACTTGCATAGGTAATTTATCTTTAGCAATTAAATTTATACTCAAAAACAGTAGAGTTATCATCACCAATAAAATTTTCATTTTTTTCCTAATATAAAATGTAAATTATGTCTTCTAAATAACTCTTTTTTTTATAGAATTATTTAAAAGATATATTGTTTTGTCTGCCTAAATCAATAGGCAGACAAATATTTTAAGCACCTGGTATTTTCTGTCTGTGTGAAACAGAGTAAGTAAATGTAGGTGTTGTTAGATTGTAGATATATTTTATGAATTTTCCTGTTTTTGCATTATATATACCAATACGACCAGTTGTCCACTCACTAATAGTTGTCCATTTGCCATAATTCGCAGGCTCAGCATGAAGCAATCTTGGCTGAACTGCTTTTGCAACTTTTACACCCGGTTTAGCAGTATAAGGAACCAAGGTTTCATCAGAAATTTTAGATTTAACTTCTTGATGTTTAACTGTCTTATATTGAGTTGCATCCCAAGTTTGAAGAACTTTTCCTGTATGTGCATCTATTAATTTTCCTTTTTTCTTATCAACTTCTATGATTTTATCAACTTTTAAGGTTTGTTTGTTGATTAAAAACATTTTATTGTAGTTTTTAGGACCGCCAATAACACAATCTGACCAGATATAAGGAGTTTCTTCACTAGTACCTACAAACAAACCACCACCTGCAGTAAGTACATTTGCAACAACTTCATTGTCCATATTCCAAATAACAACATCACCAACATTCATACTGTTAGTTGCATTTAATTGACCATATTTATCATTATACCATGAGCTTCCTTGCCCTGGATGTGGTTTATTGCCTGGGCCAATATAAATTTTAGCAGCAAGCTTTAAAGTTTTAAGGTCAACTACACCCATTAAGTCACTTCCTTGAGAAGCAACATAGACAAATCTACCTTCATCTTTGCCCTCATTTTCAAATGCGTCATGTAGCACTTTACCAATATTTGCAATGTCCCCTACGATTGGAAAGTTTGGCTTAGAATAATCAACAATATATACATGTCCACCATCTTTTAGTGCGAAAGTAAAATATGGAGCATAAGGAGTATCGGCGATATAAGCTACTCTACTTGGTCCTATATTTCCCTCTGTATCAATTACACTAGATGTTGGATATACTTTTAGTGGCTCTAATGTCATAGCATCACATAAAACTGCTCCACCAGGATTATAATCACCAGCCATTACATATTTTCCATTTGGGCTAACTGCCAAACCACGGCTTTCTTGTCCAACTTGAACACTTGCAACTGCTGGCTGACTAGGGGCATTTAAATCAAACATTGTAAGTCTGCCTGATCTACTAATAGAGTAAGCATATCTAGGAATTCTTTTATTTGTTACAGTTACATGCACTGCAAATCCAGCCTTATGTCTACTTAACACTTTACCAGTTGTACCATCTATAAAATCAACCAAAGATGCATCTCGCTCAGTTGCAAAAATGATATCTCTAACACTTTTTACATCAGTTGGAGTTGGATACATTTTGTATAACTTCTCTCTATTAGCTAACTTTTTCCAAGTTTTTTTAACATCTTGGAGTGATAGCTTAAGTGTAATTGTATTTTTCCAATTTGTTAACCAATCTACCATGCCCGCCGCATCATCTCTCGAAAACATATGTTTCCATGATGGCATAGCAGTTCCAGCTTTTCCATCCATAATAATGCTCGCTAGTATTTGAGCATTTTGTTTTTTTAATGCTTTTGGTCTAAGATCTGCTCCAACACCACCTTGATGAATTGGCCCATGACAACCTTGACACTCTCTCTCATAAGTTTTACCAAAGTCCATCTTTGATGTGCCAGCTTGCGCCATACTAACAACCAACATAGAGCCAGCAACTAGTCCCACAACTTTACTTAATCTCATGTTTACTCCT
>CAZYTB010000232.1:0-2815 GCA_964650375.1 uncultured Campylobacterales bacterium
CCACCCAGCAAGGTTGTAGCCAGTAGCCAGTCCAGGATTGCTCCCTTCCCTTCACCTTCACTCCCCCACCTTGATAAGTCAATCTAACGCGGCTATCACGCTCTATGGCACTACCATTCCAGATAGATTTTAGTTGCTTACCTGGGCTTCCACCAAATATACTCTCAAGTCTGCGGCAATAAGGTTGCACATTCACCCCCATGACAGAGGCTCACTAATCTTGCCCTTGGCTTCTACAGGTTCTCGTTTCATTCGCCACTACTTAGAGAATCGCTGTTGCTTTCTATTCGCTCCGCTAATTGATATGCTTAAGTTCGGCGGGTAGTTCCACCTGAGTTAAGGCGCCTCTTACTGTTACTGGAGTTTTAGTTGTATTGGCTAGAAGGTCTACTTTACCTTAGAGTCTCTCCGTTCCTACCATCCCGTTTTGCAGGTCAGTGAACGTCCATCCTCTCTTAAGCACCCTATCTTTGAAACTCTGTGTTGTATAAGCCACTCCCTTTTATTCCCGCCTTGTAGGCGCTTCAAGTTAGATTGTTTGACCAAATGGTTAGGTTGCTACTGCGATGTGCCAGGCTATGTTCATGGAACTCGTGTGAACGTTGCTTCTAAGTATCTTCGAAGTAGAATCCCACAGATCTAGGTCTAGACTTTCATCTAACTTTAGGCCCATGTTGGAGACTAGCTTACTTAGCCTAAGCCGGGTTACGACTAGCTATGTTCTTGGAACTCACTCCCATATTCGACCCCTTTTGGAGGACACACCCTTCCCTTCCTAACCTAGATAGGACAGCCCAGTTTTTGTCAGTGAAGTCACTAGCATCGCCCTCACGCTTCGACAGCTGTCCTACCTTACTATGATCCATTCCTCTAGCTATCCACTCTTTACAAGGCGCAAGGTTGTTAGCCTACACGCCAATCAAGGTGTTTCAATTCCTTGGTGTTCAGATTAGCTGAACGAACTCCAACAGGCTTCACAAGCACAGTTATCCCATTGAGTCCCCAAGTCACGTAAGCTTTCATAGCTTCCTATCACGTTCAAACTTGTTCTTGTCTAAAAATGCGCACTTAACCAGATGTCCCTTCAGGATTGCTCCTTCCGGGGCCGATTGCGTTCAGGGTCTTGCCCTCTCGCGGATGATTGCGTTTCGTGGTAAATATCGCTATTTGCCGCGCCCTTCCTCATTCTGGTAGCCGAGTGATCCACCGCTCACGTGGTCGAGTTGTTCTCGTGTGATGCCGTTCCTCAAACAACCAACGCATTGGTCTTGACTTTAACCACACAGTAGGATCACGATCCTATGTCTCAGGTACCGACCTTAAGAGACTTGACTGGAGAGACATTGGTTAGACAGGAGCTTCTTGATCCTGTGTCTTAGGGTACCGACCTCAAAGACTTGACTGGAGAGACCTTGTTTAGACTGGTGCTTCTTGATCCAGTTGAGCAGTTAGAAGCCTACTCAGGCTTTGAGCATCACAGCATCCCAGCAAGCTAGGATCCTTCCACTCGTATGTGTCTAAGGTACCGACCTCAAAGACCAAACTGGAGAGACCTTGTTTAGCCTGGCGTCTTCTTTAGATCCAGAGAGCAGTTAGAAGCCTACTCAGGCTTGAGCATCACAGACCTAGATAGATCCTTCCACTCGTGTGTCTCAGGTACCGACCTTAAGAGACTGACTGGGACAACCAAGTAACCAACCAACTGGTAGTGGTACTGACCTCGCGATGAGACCTAACCTAACCTACCTTCCTTCCTTCCTTCCTAACGTGACTATGAGCCATACTTTGCTGGATTGGGCAGCCAAATTCGTCCAGTGAGGGTCTACCCTCTGTGTTTGGTTAGTAGTAGGCTCCCGAGTCCCTGGTTACCCCTATCCCAGGAGACTCTTGTGTTTGAGCACTGGGTTTCCACGCCAGTCTCTTATGGTGAAGTACTGGGTCCTCTTAACCAGTCTTCCCTTGTATCAAGTATCAAAAAGCGTTGGTAGTGGTACTGACCTCGCGATGAGACCTAACCTATCCTACCTTCCAACCAACCAACCTTCCAAGAAGAATCCTTCAAGTATCAAAAAGCAGTGTCCACCCTAGAGTAGAGTAGCCAACCCAGCTGTTACACCAAGCCAACCATCTACCTATCTATCTATCTTATCTTCCACTCAAAGGTAAGGATCTTGCGATAAAACCACCTACCTTCAGTGTGCTTGAGAGTCCTCCAGCTGGATCTCTCTATCAAGTAAAGTAACCTTGTGTGCCTTGTTGTTGTTGTGTTGACTTCCGCTAGCAGGCAGATTCACTCGTAGCTTATCAAGGCTACAAGTAAGGTCTTCAATACAGGCTAGACCTTGTTCCGATTTCTCGTGTGATGCCGTTCCTCAAACAACCGACGTATCAGTCTTGACTTTAACCACACAGTAGGATCTCCCTCCTTTGAGCTTCACAGATATAGATCCTTCCGCTCGTGTGTCTAAGGTACCGACCTCAAAGACCTAACTGGAGAGACATTGGTTAGCCTGGTGCTTCTTGATCCAGAGAGCAGTTAGAAGCCTACTCAGGCTTGAGCATCACAGCATCCCAGCAAGCTAGGATCCTTCCACTCGTGTGTCTCAGGTACCGACCTTAAGAGACTGACTGGAGAGCATTGGGTTCGACTGGAGCTTCTTGATCCAAGGTTGAGTGGTGTCCACACCTCAAGTCTTGCAACAAGAGATCCTTCCACTCGTGTGGGTTGAGTACAGCATCATAGCAAGGCTAGATCCTTAGACTCGTGTGTCTCAGGTACCGACCTTAAGAGACTGACTGGAGAGCATTGGGTTCG
>CAZYTB010000233.1:0-2814 GCA_964650375.1 uncultured Campylobacterales bacterium
TAAACAGGCGCATACCCAGGCTCTGATCCGAAGAAAAGCGTCAGCTAAAGCAATTGGCGGATTCAACTTCGAATGCAATTCCAGTAATCATGAGGCTTCAAGTTTACTATTATCCCGCATTCTACTGGCAAGTGCTCGCTCTTCATCACCACCGCATCCATATATTTTAGGGAACGATGACCTAACCATTTTTGCACAAGGAGAGGGTTTCTAGTTTGTGCAGAAGCAATTATCCCAAATCCATGCCGCAGCCCCTTGGGACTGACATGTGTGCCTGTAATGCCGGCCTGTTTCATCACATTGCATATATGTTTTGTGGCTTGAGTGTGTCCTCATGACCAAAGATGAGTATTTTTCCACCGTCTTTGCTCTTCTGGGCTATCCTGATTTAATGAGATAAGGGCAAGCACATCAAGTGTATTATCAGGGCGGGGACATCTCTATAAACAATCCTATCACGTTGTTTGAGGGTACGAAAAATAATAGATTTAGCGGATAAATCTATTATATCTGCTTTCAGTGCTAACGCTTCGAATACTATATTCCCCCGTGTAAGCCAGTACAAGGCACTACGTCCGCACTTCGCCGCGCTCGTGGATATTGGCAGCTTCTAAAAAGCGAGTGCGCTCTTCGGTGGTGAGATATTTTCGTTTTCCGTCAGAAGTGACCAGTTGTCTAGTCATCTGTTCACTTTATATCTCTGTTGTTTTTTCGTCAATGTCGCTTTTTTCTTGATTCTTGCCATATATGTAGTTACAGTTGTAGTTACACATAGGAGTTTTCCGTGTTTGAATGGGACGAAAAAAAACAACTAAAAAATATTGAAAAGCACGGTGTAAATTTTGAAGATGCAAAACATGTATTTTCAAGTAAAACTGTCTCGTTTGATGATGATAGATTCGATTACGGCGAAAAACGTTGGATCACATTGGGACTATTAGACAATAGAATTATGGTGGTTACGCATACACAGCGTAATGATAAAACCAGGATAATATCAATGAGAAAGGCAAATAAACGTGAGCAAGAAATCTATAAAAAGCGACTTAAAAAGACTTGATGCCATGCGAGACGAAGATATTGATTATTCGGATATTCCCGAATTGGACGATAGCTTTTTTAAACGAGCAACGGTCAATATTCCACCCCACAAAACACAGTTAACCATTCGTCTTGATGATGATGTTTTGGAATGGTTAAAGTCAAAAGGTAGGGGATATCAAACGCGCATGAATGCCATGCTGCGGACAATGATGGAACATGACAAACATCCCCACCAATAGCCAGAAAAGTGAACACTTTGTCAGGAAAGTGTTCACTTGATGGTTTCGTACGCTATGAATTGTATAATGCTATAGATTTTAAAGCCAACGAGAGCATAACTCTCAATTTCTGTGTATATCAACTCTCCTTTATCGATCAATAGATATAGGAAAAATATAATGGACACACTATGATTCACCTCTCCAGTTTAGGATTGATTTTTGAATTGTTCGGTTTCTCGCTGCTGGCCATAGACGCATTCGTAATTCGGTATCAAGATTTAAAAATTACCAAGTTTGTGGACATAAAGGAACAAATAGCCAACAATTCGATGATCTTTTTTTATAACTATTCTGAAATCACAAATTCTTTATATAGAAACCTTGTGATTATTTTTGGTATCGATGGGAAAATACAATCAGATATTGCCACAAAAGATGACATCGAAATCCGGGACAAGGCACTAATAAATATAATAGATAAGGCAAAGAATATGACATCGATAAATGTTGAACTAGCAAAAAAAGATGTCAATGAATTACAGAAACAGGCGGATGCTCTTAGTTACGAGGTACACAAAATAAAAACAGTAACTTTGACACTAGCAATCTTAGGAACTTTACTCGTTGTTATTGGCGGGGGGCTACAAGTCTTCGAAGCAGTATTCAAAATTTAGAACTAGTAAGCTGGCTGGTAAAGGCGATTATAAGTAATTCATAGTGAACACTTTACCAGCAAACTGTTCACCGTCAAAAACAATGGGTTAAATTCTACAACATGCCTATTAACAAACCACAGGTTAACCTTACTTTTTGATTGTATTCTATTTGGTTTTCAAGATTATTGGCAGCAAGGATGCTACTGTTAAAGCTACAGGGATGTATTTACGCCGTATCTTGAAAGCCGAATAGAATATAACCTGCAATAAGTTAATAGTCATGTTCTTCAAACGTCCATTTTTAGTATATTACTTTAGTTAATTTCAACCGCTATCTTTCGAAAAAATCAATTTAAACTTTTAAGTGGTGCATTTAAGATGCAATATTGAATCATACGTATTTGTGTAGGATTCATGATGACAAGACAAAGTATTTCATTTACAACGCCAAATAATGACTGGCTCAATGCTCAAGTTGAAAGCGAAGAATATACTAGTAAAAGTGATGTTGTGAACGACTTGATACGAAAAGCCAGAGCACAACAAAACGAAATTGAGCTTATACGAGCAAAATTGATCAAATCAGAGCAAAGCGGATTTACTGATCTGACCCGTGATGAAATCCTAGCTAAATCCAAGGAAGAATTTCGACAAAATGGGAAATTATAAACTTAAGTTAAGATGCAGAAAATGATCTAAAACGAATTCATCGATATGGGCTTATTAAACATGGAGAAGAATAGGCCGTGAAATATTATTTTGCGTTTTTTGATCGCTTTGAAAAAATTGTTTAACAGTCTTAATTTATATCAGGCTGTAGATCATATCCTGGCAGGGTAAGTATATTCCAATTAACAAATGAGTCTGAAATAGCCCTAATTGTTCACCCGGTT
>CAZYTB010000234.1:0-2805 GCA_964650375.1 uncultured Campylobacterales bacterium
TTATCTTCTTATCTAAAACTACACCAGCAACAACTAAAGGACCCGCAACACAACCTCTTCCTGCCTCATCTATTCCGCATAACATGCAATAACTCCTTTTTAATTTTGTAATGCCCAATCCCAAAAAGGAATTAGTGTAAAATTAACATTTTCTTGTTCAAATCCACCTTCATTACCCAAAGTAATAATCCAAATTTTCTTTACATGTAAAGCTTTAAAATGACTCATTGCTTTTTTCATTTTAGTTTTAATAGTGAGAATTGGTGTAAAAGGTGCACAGATGATACCCTCAAATTCTTTTTCAATAAAAAAATCAATACTATCTGTATAGTATATATCTTTTTGTCTTTTATATAGTTCTAAAAAAACCATATTTTCAAATCTTTTAAGAAAATCTTTTTTGAAACTCAGTGCATTTTTTATAGCAAAGTCAAACAAATAAACTTTTTTTGCAGATTTCTTTTGTTGATATTTTTCTAACAAAATTATCAGTTCTCTCTCCTGTAAATCTTGACTGGTTTTATATATAAAATCTTTCGATATTTTTATCTTGGTTTTAAGCTGATTGTATAATTGAAAAAGAGAAACTTTTGTGCTTTGCATTTCAGAAAATTTTTTAAAGATTAAAAATTCATTTCTGCTTTGAAATATATCTTTCGATATTTTTTGAATTTGTTTGTAACGGTTTTCTTCATTATATTGGATTACTTCTGGTAACGAGCCATGATTCGTAAAAAGATTAAATAAAGGCTCTATATTGAAATGTTTTTTATCAAATAATATAAATTCCTCAAAATCTAAAGGATATAGATGAATAGAATGAAAATGTTCAATATTTGTATTTTTTATGTCAGCAGAAATTATAATCTCTTGGACTTCTGGAATAATGAAAGAGAAATCAAAATTTTCTAAAATCAAGACTTTAATATGATTTTTTTCTATAAATGAAGTCAGTTTTTGATAATTAATATCTTCAATATCAATTCTTTCATCATTGAAGTCTATGTAAAGAAGCTCGTTTTTATCAAAATTTTGTAAATAGTCAATTATTAAATGAGTCTTACCGCTTTTTCTTGGGCCGAGCAAGAGAGTTTTTTTATATTGTATTTTTACTTTTCGATCATAAAACGAATGGTTTTTTAATTTTATCTCATAAAGAGTTTCGAGTAAATTCATAGCAGTATTTTAATATTTTCCTTATTAAAAGGAAATAAAATCACAAAATATAGATTAATATACCCTAAATCATTGACTTTTAAGCAAAACTTTAGTAAAATCCTATTCCTTAAATCGTCATCCGTTTGAGGTGACAAGTTCTTTTTAAAGGGTAGTTATGGAAAAAATACGACTTAAACTCAAGGCACATGACCATAGAGTTTTAGACAGATCTGTTGCAGCTATTGTAGAAGCTGTTAAGCGAACTGGAGCTGAGATAAAAGGTCCAATTCCAATGCCTACGAAAATAAAGCGCTATACAGTGCTTAAATCACCGCATGTAAATAAAGACTCTAGAGAGCAATTCGAGATTAGAATACATTCTCGTATGATTGACATTATATCAGCAACCACTGATACTGTTGATTCTCTTATGAAACTCGACCTTGCACCTGAGGTGAATGTCGAAGTTAGAGCTATGGGTAAATAGGGAGTAATGATGGAATATATAGTAGAAAAAATCGGAATGAGCAGAACAATTGCAATACCGAGTGTTCCCGTAACATTACTAAAGGTCAAAGAAGCAAAAATTTGTGAAATTACTAATGAAAAGCAAGTAATCATAGCTTATGCAAATGGTAAGAAAATGAACAGATCAATTGCTGGAAAACAAAAGAAATTTAATCTAAGTGCAGAATTTAATCGTTTTGCAACGGTAGAAGTTTCAGATGTTGAAGTTGGTAATCTTAACACTTCTATTTTGAGCGACACTAAAGTAGTAAAAACATCTTTTAATTCAAAAGGTAGAGGTTTTGCTGGTGTTATGAAGAGATATAATTTTGCTGGTGGTCCTGGTGGACACGGTAGTCGTTTTCATAGAACAACTGGTTCAATTGGTAATGCTGAATGGCCTGGACGTGTTCAAAAAGGCAGAAAGATGCCTGGACACTATGGAAATGCAAAAACAACAGTTAAAAACGAAGTTCTTTCTTTTGACGCACAAAACGGCATTTTAGTCGTTATAGGATCAGTCCCTGGCGCAAATGGAGCACTTGGAAGAATGAGGACAGTTAAATGAGTAGTGCAATAGTACTAAATGAAAAGTTTGAGAATGCTGGTGAATTATCACTTCCGGAAAATTATGACAATATACATTCGCATAACTTATACATATATGTTAAGTCATATCTAGCAAGTATTCGTTCAAATACTGCACATTCTAAAACAAGAGCTGCTGTAAGCGGTGGTGGTAGAAAACCATGGGCTCAAAAAGGTAAAGGCGGCGCTCGTGCCGGTTCTACTAGAAGTCCAATATGGGTTGGCGGTGGAGTTGCATTTGGACCAAAATCAAATAGAAACTATAACCAAAAAGTTAATAAAAAACAGAAAAAACTAGCATTGCATTATGCATTAAATGAAAAAGCAGTCGCAAACGCACTTTTTGTTGTTGATTCTATTTCTATTGAATCAGGCAAGGCAAAAGAAGCAGCGGCTTTGATTAAGACTTTGGGCGCTAGAGATGCATTGATAGTAAAAGAGCTAGTAGATGAACAAACATTTTTAGCATTTAGAAATCTGAAAAATTGCTATCTTATAGAAGCAAATGAGTTAAATGCATATTTAACTACAGCATACTATACAGTAGTGATT
>CAZYTB010000235.1:0-2765 GCA_964650375.1 uncultured Campylobacterales bacterium
GGGACACGTCTCACTTATTACCTGAATACTGAAATTGTCCTCGGGTAAGGTGAAAATTGGACAACCTGTTGTATTTACTACCATTCCTGTTGGTGTATTAGGACATAGATCTTCTGTGTCAACAATACCATCTCCATCACTATCATCACTAGCTGTTCCACCTCTTGGATCTAATAACCTTACTGTAGAATATAATTTGTATTCACCAGGATTTAGAGTAATAGTTTCAGAAGTATTAGTTACATTCTTTTGTATTCCGGTAAAATATTCATACCAAGTACCTGTTTGTGTAAATTGTGGAGTTATAGTTTGGGGAACAATATCAAAATTACCTATAACAACAACATCCATAGTTGCATCTCTTAACACAATAGATTTCATTAAATTTCCAACGTTTAGGCTAAAATCAGTTGAATTAAATACGGGTTGTTTCTTTTTGAAGGCAATAAGTGTTGACCAAACATTGTATATGTTTTTTCTGTTAACATCATCAAAATATTCCCAATGTATTGGTTTTCTACCTGTTCGTCCATTTTCATCAATACTAATTTCGTAACCAAGTTCCCCAAATTGCCATATCATTTTAGGTCCAGGAATGGTAAAAAGAAACATAGCAGCCAACTCTTCTCTAGCCAAAGCAGTATTTAAGTTTTTTACGTTGTAATTTTCATTACTATTACCGAAATTCAAATTTTTATACATCAATCGTTCTTCATCATGACTTTCCATATACCCTACAAGGTTTGGATTATTCCATCCTCTTTCCTGATAAGACATCCAACTAATATTTGCTTCAGAAGCGAATCCCATTGTATTTTGATTGTAGTTATGATTACCATTCCCCCACAATAAAAATCCAAAATTAGCCAGTACAGTTTCTTCAGAATTATCTGCAAAATGCTCTAAAATTAAATAAATGTCGGATGAAGTGTTTGTCCAGACATCATTTGCGTAATTTTCTAAAATAGCAATTCTAGAGGCATCATAATTACCCCAAGCAGCAACATCTGTAGGGTTATTTGTTTGTGTAAAACCTTTAGATAAATCAATTCGAAAGCCATCAACTTTAAATTCATTTATCCAATGCTTTAATGTTTGTTTCACATAATTTTTTGTATAAATACTTTCATGATTAAAATCGTAACCAACACTATAAGGATGGGTTGCATCAGTATTCAACCAAGGATTATCAGCTGCGGGTTTATTATTTGTACTATCCCAATACATTTGAGCTAATGGACTTTGTCCAAATGCCTGATTGTATACAACGTCTAGTATTATGGCAATACCTCTTGCGTGGCACTCATCTACAAATTTTTTGAAATCATTTTTAGTTCCATAAGCTTTATCTAAAGCACCGTGAAAAGACGGATTATAGCCCCAACTATCATTTCCTTCAAATTCACTTATAGGCATTAATTCTATGGCGTTTATACCTAATGATTCTAAATAATCTAGACGAGTTAAAGCTTCATTATAGGAGTCAGATTCGGTAAAATCTCGTATGTGTAATTCGTAAATAATTAAGTTTTCTTTTACAGGTTTTGCAAAGTTGGTAACATTCCATGTGTATGTAGGTTCATTAATTATAAAGGTAGATACAATTCCTGTGGTTAAGCCTGTAGGATAGCTTTTTAAATTAGGATATGTTGTGGCAGGTATGTATTGATCGTTGTTTGGGTCTAATATTTTTTCTGAATAAGGATCGGCAACTTTAAGGGTATAGTCTACTAAATATTGATAAGCAAATTCTGTATTAGTGTCTAAACCTGTCAAAGTTATCCAAAAATCGTCACCATCTTTAGCCATTTGGTAGGTGTTATCTAAAGTCCAGTTATTAAAATCTCCCAAAAGGAGTACATCTGTTTTTTGAGGAGCTTGCAATAAAAAAGTAACTGAATTATCAGTATTTTTATTCAATCCATATTTTAATCCAACTGGTTTTGTGCTATTTATTGTAGGTGTTTTTACATATATAGAAATACTAGTTTCTTTTGTTTCTCCATTGGCAGTTGCAACAATCTTTAAAGTTTGAGTTCCTGTAGAAATTAAATTATAAGATGTTGATATTGTAGTTGTTGCAGAAGCTGTTTGTTGAGAAATATTATTTACAAAAAGTTCTAGGTCTGCATCAATGGAAGATACAGCCGAAATAGTAATTACATCATTTAAATTGTAAACACTCTGATTTGAGGGATTTGTAAATGCAACGTTTAATCCTTCTGCATAAATAGTTATAAAAATATCTGGATTTGTTTGTTTTGTTCCATCAGAAGACCTGAAGACAAAACTTAATTCTGATACAGTATCAGAGGTTGAAACTCCGTAATATGTAAAAATATCAGGAGCAATAAGAAGTGTATATGAATTTGGATTTGAACTATCTCTTGTACGCTTTGGTTGCGTAGCATTATCACCCCAAGAGCCAATTACATTTTGCCATTTAGCACCGTTTACCGTAACGCCTGTATGAGCATAAACATCACCTGTATAGCTATCTAATCCAGTTCCGGTTGCGTCAAATATAAGAGTAATTTCACTATTTACTATTGGTATAGTTGGGTTGGTTGTAACTTGAGAAAATGTAAGTATGGGTACTAAGATAAGTACTAAGTGTAGTAGTTTTTTCATCTATGATTTTATTAAAATACCAAATGCAATGAACCGGACTTATTTTAAGGACCGGTTCATAGCAAAAGTTAAAATATTATGGTGTATTTGGACATTGATCAACAGAGTTTAAAACACCATCTCTATCATCGTCA
>CAZYTB010000236.1:0-2716 GCA_964650375.1 uncultured Campylobacterales bacterium
GAAATAAATAATCGTCCAATATTGGGCAGGATTTTTGTTCGTATTCAAGGCGTAGCGCATAGCAGGCTACGCAACGGTTACTACAACGTAGAAGCGGGACCAAAAGGCCAGCAATCTTGAACGATTATTTGTTTCCATCTCCCTAAGTATTCACACAGAATTATTTTAACGTTTTGATAGGTACGGATGTATCCGTGACTGTAGGTTATAAATAGAGTTACTCCCATATGCTTTTAGCGGGAGTCTATTTGCAGATTCGTAGAGGCGCCTGCTATTAACATGATGGAATGCCACTTGAGTATGACTAAGGGATGGAGAAGTCAGGAAATATTTAATTCAATATACGCGGGTACTTAAAGTATTGTAAATTACGGGTAGTTTTGGATATTTTTCATTTTTATCTAAAAGTACCTTACACATTTTAATATTTATCATAGCGCAGAAGTGAAAAAGCTTTAGGTTTTTTTATTAATGTAACCTCTTTAATAAACATAATTTATGTGCAGACTCCACGCTCGGCAATATCTAAAGCAATTGCCCCCCTGAAAGTTAGACTCGTTTATGGAAGAACATAGGCCAGAGATCTCAACTTAGGATTGGCTACGTGTCTCAGGCTCTATCAGAGCTCGTTAGTTTGGCAATAGCCTGAGTATTGAAATAGGCTCAAAATGAACCTTTAATTCACTTCGGTTGCCCAGATTGTTTCGTGCGCGTTCCTGTCATGTTATTATAGTCAGAGCGGCTGAGGCCGTGGGAAGTATATTAGCCTTTTAAAAAGATAATAGAGGAAAATTGAATGAAAAAAATATTAATAGGTGTATTGCCTGCTTTTTTAGCCTTAGTAGCCTTCGATGCAAGTGCACTATATGTTCCTTATAAATATAAGACTGTACAACCGCTAACGCCAGACCAATATGATAAAAATGGTGACTCTTATATTACTGCCGATGAAGTTGAAGTGGAGTTACGTGAAGATGCTATCGACAAAGCAATTAGCATGCAAACAAGAGGGATGTCGCAAGAGGCTATTGATCAAGTAATTATGAATATGGAAGATAGTATCGAAGAAGATGCAGAAACAATTATTAATGCACTAGATAAAGATGGTGATGAGTTGGTTGAACCAGAAGAATACAGATAATGTTCGTTTCATCTAGATGCAACTGATAGGGTACGAATGATCAGTTGTTGAACGAAAGCTATAAAAAACAGCCAGGTGTATGTTTCGGCACCTGGCTGTTGCCCTAAGTTAGTATACTTCACGCGGGTACAGTTGTGGATTTATAGTGGATGATATTTGCCGTTATTTGTGTTACTGAAAACAGCTACATAGTCTGCTATGCGCCTAGTTATCAATAAAAATCAGCCCACAATAAATTCCGTATCCATGGTCGCGCAAAGTATGTACTCTCTAATACGTCATTATTTTTACATGAAGTTAGGAATAAGTTATTTATTGCCCCCGCATTTCCCCTCACCACATTTCCCTTCAGCGGGTTTTGCATTCTCTACAGGAGCCGCTGCTTTATTACCACACTTACCTTCACCACACTTGCCTTCTGCAGCTTTTGGCTTTTCAACCGGAGCCGCCATTTTTCCACCACATTTACCTTCTCCACAATTACCATCTTTAACTTTATTTGCTGCTGACTCAGCTTCATTCATATAACCAGATGATAGCTCCTTCTGAGCAAATGGCTCACTGTCAGTAGTGCTACATCCAGTTGTAAGTCCTGCGATTATTGATGCTCCAATAGCAAATTTGGTTTTGTTAATAGCTTTCATTGTTAATCCTGTTTGTTGTTTATTATCAGTAAAAATTTAAGTGCCTGTATCCGTGTGTATCTTCATATCTGTCGATATGAGCTCCTAAACCTTACAAGTTATTTTTTTGCGGTAGCATTCAGGTTTATTACGCTCTCAGGTTTTTTTTAAAGAATAGCATTCCCAGTTTAATTGGTTCACTTCTATTGCCTACTAAATCTGTGCAGAAAATATCGGCAAGGAATTGTAGCATAATGTGATAGTATTTTTTTTCTGCACTTAATACAGCTATATAACTGCGTGAAGAAAATTAGTGATATCATCATAGTCGGGAGTGATTCCTCGGCTGTTCATGCCCAAACACAATATCTTGTGGAGTTAACCGTCCACCCCACTTATTTAACATTCATTGAACCTGTTTTAATTTATTGATATCAATAAGCGCATTGTGGTGCAGGATATGCAAATATCCGAGGCGTTTGAATTCAGCAATAATTCTGCTGGCTGTCTCAGTAGTAATGGCTAGAATAGCGCCAATATCTTCTCTACTAGGCAAATAAAAGTAACTAGATGTACTATAGTGGCTCAAATACATAAGTAAACTTGCGACCCGTTTTTTTGAGTTGCCAACGGTTAATTCAACTAACCAGATATCAGCATCACTTTGCACTTTTTGCCAGCGAGCGGTCAATTGTTTATATAAATGAGGTGAATTAAGGTTGATTTGTTCAATGTTTTCTACGGGTATACGACAAATTTCCGTATCTTGTAAGGTGATGGCATGATGTAAATATTTGGAACCACTTAATGCTTCAATACCAGCTAGGTCACCTTGTTGGACGAAGCCGCTATGCGGCAGAAAAACCCATTAACGGATACACTCTAATATGTACTCACTGTCGAGTACGATAACTGGAGTATATCATGGATATCACAGAACAAACCCATTTTG
>CAZYTB010000237.1:0-2715 GCA_964650375.1 uncultured Campylobacterales bacterium
CAAACTGTTACGTTATGATATGTACTTAAAGGGTTAAAATGACAGACTGGATCGATGTATGTGCAGCTAGTGCATTGGCTGATAATGAAAATGTAATTGTAGATGTTGATGGAACGGAAGTTGCAATTTTTAAAATTGATGGACAGTTCTTTGCTATTGAAGATGTCTGTACTCATGATGGTGCAGAAATAGCCAGTGGAGAACTGGATGGTGATGAAATAATATGCCCACGGCATGGGGCAAGGTTTTGTGTGAAAACAGGCGCTGTAAAATGTGCACCTGCATATGAAGATGTTGATACTTTTCCAGTGCGTGTTGAAGAAGGTCAATTACAAATAAGAGACAATCGTTGGGATTAACTAGATGGATTATTTTGTTTGGGATGTGGATCCCATATTTATATCGGTAGGCTTTATAAAAATTCGTTGGTATGGATTGATGTTTGCTTCGGCATTTATTTTCAGTTATTGGTTAATGAACTGGATTTATAAAAGGGAAGGAAAAAAGGTTGAAGAATTAGATGATTTATTGTGGTGCATGGCAATAGGAACGATTGTTGGTGCGAGATTAGGGCATTGTCTTTTTTATGCCCCTGAATACTATTTATCTAACCCATTGAAAATTTTTGCGATTTGGGAAGGTGGTCTGGCCAGTCATGGCGCAATTATCGGTATTATTATCGGTTTGTATGTATTTAAACGTCGGGTACAAGAGTCATATGCCTGGCTTTTGGATAGAGTTGCAGTGGCTGTTGCTTTATCCGGTGTATTTATTCGTACCGGTAATTTCTTTAATTCGGAAATTGTTGGTATACCAACAACAGTGCCCTGGGCGATAGTTTTTAAAAGGATAGATTTAGTACCCAGACATCCCGTTCAACTTTATGAAGCAATGTCTTATGCATTGATTTTTCTATTACTTTTAATGATGTATATAAAAATTAAAGATAAGGTCAGGCCTGGTGTGATTTTTTCTACTTCTCTAGTGGCCGTTTTTATTACCCGTTTTTTTCTTGAATTTGTTAAAACGAATCAAGCGTCTTATAGCAATGATTTCTGGATGTCAACGGGACAGATGTTGAGCATTCCATTTATTTTAGCTGGATTATCTTTTATTATTTTCTCGGTTTTCAAAAAACGTATGCGATAGACTTCTTATTTGTAACTTAGTCAAAGTTACAAAGCAATCAAGCCTTGTAGGAGCGCCCGCCCCCGGCGCGAATAAAATTATGCTCTTTGGTTCTAAAATATCCTGTGCCCAATCGCGCCGAGGGCGGACGCTCCTACATCGCCACTGTTTATAAATAGGCTGAATAGCTGCAGATACTTTAAAAATAAAGCTAGCAAAATACCCGTCTGTTATAATTATCGGTTAACTATTTATATGATCGATAAAATCATTCATGCAAGAAATCAACCCAATAAAAAATACTATTCTAGATCTGCGTAATAGAGGAAGTGCTCTCAAAGACTATCTTGATTTTATTACCAAAAATGAACGTCTAGTCGAGGTTTTAAGAGAGCTTGAAGACCCGGAAGTATGGAATGAACCAGCGCGGGCACAAGCATTGGGAAAGGAACGGGGGTTATTAGAAACCATCGTTGATACGATCAATGATTTAGAGCAGGGTTTGGAAGATGCTGAAGAATTACTGGAAATGGCCGTAGAAGAGGATGATGAAGAAACGGTAGAAACGGTAGTTGAAGACTTGCAGGTTTTTGAAAAGAAAGTCGCTGAGCTGGAATTTAGACGTATGTTTTCCGGTGAGATGGATGCTAATAATGCGTATCTGGATATTCAATCAGGTTCCGGTGGCACAGAAGCCCAGGACTGGGCGTCCATGATTGAACGGATGTACTTGCGCTGGGGTGAAGCTAAAGGTTTTAAAGTTGAATTGCTGGAAGAATCACAAGGTGATGTTGCAGGTATTAAAAGTGCAACGATTAAATTTGAAGGCGATTATGCCTTCGGATGGTTGCGTACCGAAACGGGTGTCCACCGTTTAGTCAGAAAATCACCGTTTGATTCAGGCAACAGAAGACATACGTCATTTGCCTCGGTTTTTGTCAGTCCAGAAATTGATGATGATATAGAAATCGAGATTAATCCTGCTGATTTACGTGTTGATACATACCGTGCCAGTGGAGCGGGTGGGCAGCATGTCAACAAAACAGAATCGGCCATTCGAATTACACATGAGCCAAGCGGCATCGTAGTTCAGTGTCAGAATGATCGTTCCCAGCATAAAAACAGGGATACAGCGATGAAGCAATTGAAAGCGAAGCTGTATGAATTAGAATTATCCAAGCGTTCGGAATCACAAAAAGAGATTGAAGATGGCAAGTCAGATATTGGCTGGGGTAGTCAAATTCGCTCTTATGTACTGGATCAGTCCAGAATAAAAGATTTAAGAACTAATGTTGAGACAGGTAATACGCAAGCCGTGTTAGATGGTGATCTGGATCAATTTATAGAGGCCAGCTTAAAAAGTGGTTTATAAAGTGTCATATAGTTTGTAGAGCGGATTTCAGTCCGCAATAAAGCAAGCAACATTGACTCATAGCAAAATTTAAAGAATTAAATAATTTAAACATGTCAGAAAATCAACAAGACGAACAAGAACAAATTAAACAACGCCGTAGCAAATTAACTGCCTTGCGTGAAAATGGAATCGCTTTACCGACTGATTTTCGCCGTAATGTGGTTAGTGGTGAC
>CAZYTB010000238.1:0-2689 GCA_964650375.1 uncultured Campylobacterales bacterium
CTCCTCGCCTCGCCCATCGAAAAGAGCTTCGCCATCCGAGGCCCCGCCGGCGAACATCTGCCCGTCGCCTATCACATTCCCGGCTGTCCTCCCTCGCCGGAAGCGATCATCCGGGGCTTGCTGGAGTTTCTCAAAACCCTGGGAGCGGAGCACGCCGCCTCCGTGTGAGCCGGAGGATACCCGGATCCCGCCCCCTCCGTATCCCTCATCGGAGCATAGGCGATCCTCCCTTCGGTTCCGGCGGGAGATCCCTGCATCGCAGATCCAGGTGGGTCCGAGGCGACATGTATCGCAGGATCCGGGGAAGAAAGGCGTCGTGAGAAAAAGGAACGAAGGGGAAACCCCGGGAGGGAAGCTCCCGGCCGGAGAGGGCGTTGCGTCCCGAACTCAGAGGGGCAGGACCCGGATATCGGGGTCGAGTTTCTGTTTGAGGATCCCCTCGATGGCGAAGAGGGTGCCGGTGCTGGCGCTGGCGCAGCCGCTGCAGGCTCCCAGGTAGCGGATGTAGATGTCGGTGTGCTGACCGTTTTCCTTGATGTCGAGGATCTCCATGTCTCCCCCGTCCATCACCAGCATCGCCCGGATGTGCTCGTCGATGACGGCGTCGATGGCGGCCCGTTTCTCTTCGGGGCTCATCTCCTTGAAGGGTTTGTCGCTGACGACGCCCGAAACCTTCTGCTCCTGCTCCATCTCCTTGCGGATGCGGCGGAGGATGTCCACCAGGTAGTGCTGGCGGGGGGCGGTGTCGGGCCGGGGGGCGACGCAGCGGCCGCAGAGGGCGCCGGCGCCGGTGTAGTGGCCGATCCCTTCGACGCTGTTCAGATCGAAGTCCCGGATCGCCGCCTCGATGGTGGCCAGGTCGGCGTCGACGCAGCCGCAGACCCGGTCGCTCTCGGGGAGGCTCTCCCCCCGGATCGCGGCCACGGCGGAGGCGATGGAGCGCAGGACCCAGAGGATCAGGTAGCGCCGCTCCTCGGGGAGGGCGGGATTGGAGGGGTGGTCCCGGAGGAAGTACTCCAGGGATTTGTAGTTGATCTTCTCCGCCTCGTCGAGGTTTTTGTTGCGGCAGAGCAGGGCGGCCATGTCGGCCACGGCCCGCAGGACCGGGGAGCCCAGGAGCTCGTAGCGGCAGGCGACGATGCGCTGCGCCTCGTCCAGGACCCAGTACCAGCGGATCCGCATCCCGATCTCGGCCCGTCCGTAGTCGTGGACCCGGAGTTCGCCCTGGAGATCGGCCGCTTCCTCTTCCGTGAGCCGGCCGTTGTTCTTGGGCTTCTCCGCCAGCATTTCGATCTTGAAGGGAAACTCCTCCCAGTGGCCCGAGGCCATCATCCGTGCTTTGCTCATGCTTCCTCCTTTCGGGGGGCGTCGGGGCTGAAGCTCCGGAGGTACTCCAGCGCGTTGTCGAGAACCTTGAGGGTGTGTTCGATCTCCTCTTCGGTGTTGAAGCGGCTCAGGGCGAAGCCCACGGTGGAGTGGGTGAGGGCGGGGTCGAGGCCCAGGCGCTTCACGAGGGAGGGGCGTTCCCACTCGCCGAAGGGGTGGAGGCTCATGCTGTAGGCGGCGATCCCCTCCCGGTTGAGCTCGTAGAGGAGCGCTTCGCTCTCGACCCCCTCGAAGGCGGCCAGGAGAGTGTTGGGGACCCGGCGGGCCCAGGGGATCATCACCGTCGTGCCGGGCAGCTCCCGGATCCCCTCCTCCAGCCTGTCCCGGAGCTCCCGGGCATCCTCCATCTCGTAGTCGAGGGCGTCGACGGCCAGCTCCAGGGCCTTGCCCAGTCCGGCGATCCCCGCCAGGTTCAGGGGGCCGCCCCGGTAGCGCTCGGGCCCGCTGCGGCCGCCGGAGACCAGGGGGCTCAGCTCGCTCCCGGCCCGCAGGTAGAGGGCCCCCACGCCGGCGGGGGCGTGGATCGTCTCCCCCGAGAGGCTCAGGGAGTTCACCTCCAGGCTCTCCAGGTCGATGGGGAGCTTGCCCACGGCCCCGGTGGCGTCGGTATGGACGGGGACCTCGTAGCGCTTGCAGATCTCCACGATCTCCTCCAGGGGGTTGATCGCCCCGCTCTCGGGATCCACGAGGCTGACGCAGACCAGCCCCGTGCGGGGGGTCAGGTAGTCGGTGAGGCTCTCGGGATCGACGATCCCCTCCCCGGTGACCGGGAGGCGGTGGACCTTGACCCCCTGCTCCTCGAGGCGCCGGGCGGCCTGGAGGATCGAGAGGGGTTCGCGCTCGGAGATGATGAGGCTGTTTTTCCGGCCCGTGAGGATGAGGCGGATGTAGAGATCGGTCAATACCGCGCTGTTGCTCTCGGCGGCGCCGGAGGTGAAGAAGAGGGTGTCCTTGGCGTCGGCATGGAGAGCGGCGTAGCACTTCTCCAGGGCGGTATTGTAGGCTTTGCGGGTGGCGGCCCCGGCCCAGTGGGGGGCGTGGAGATCCCCGCAGGGCTCCGCCAGCAGGGGCTCCATCGCCGCCCGGACCTGGGGATCGACCGGGGTGAGGCGGTTGTTGTCGAGATAGACCTTCACGTTCGGGCCTCCTTAAATCAGAGTATTTTTCTCAGGTATTCGGGATTATAGCAGAAGTTCGAAGTCGATAGTCGATAGTCGATAGTCGATAGTCGTTGGTCGATAGTCGTTGGTCGATAGTCGTTGGTCGTTGGTCGTTGGTCGTTGGTCGTTGGTCGTTGGTCGTT
>CAZYTB010000239.1:0-2682 GCA_964650375.1 uncultured Campylobacterales bacterium
GATGCCAAAACTTGCAAATTGATTGTTCTTGATCAGCGCATAAAATCCATGACTAAATTCAAACAGGTGATTGGTCGGGGTACACGCATTGATGAAGATTACAATAAGCTTTGGTTTACCATTATGGATTTCAAAAAAGCTACCGAACTCTTTGCTGATAAAGACTTTGATGGGGAAGCTGAAGTGATATATAAACCCAAGGCCGGTGACTCCACTGTTCCACCTGACGAGGGCGAAGACCATGATACTGATTCAAATAACGGATTAGCTCCTGATGATGAGTACCCAGGTGATCCATGGGGTTTAGAAGGTGTTGAGGAGCCACCAAAGAAATATTTCGTAAAAGGAGTATCGGTATCTGTTGTATCTGAGCGTGTGCAATATATTGGTAGCGATGGCAAACTGATTACCGAATCACTCAAAGACTACACCAGCAAAACTGTTAAACAAGAATACGCCACCCTTAATGACTTTTTGCGAAAATGGAATGATGCCGACCAAAAACAGGCGGTTATTGAAGAATTGGAAGAGCAAGGGGTAATCTGGCAAGCCTTAGAAGATGAAGTCGGCAAAGATTATGGTGCTTTTGATCTAATCTGCCATATCGTCTATGGTCAACCACCTTTAACTCGTAAAGAACGAGCTGATCAGGTGCGTAAACGGGATATATTTAGCAAATATGGCGAGCAAGCACAAAAAGTACTGGACGCATTATTAGAAAAATATGCCGATGAAGGTATAACACCCATTGAAAATATCGCAGTGCTTAAAGTACAGCCTTTTAGTGATATAGGCCGGCCAAAGGAGCTCATTAATGACTTCGGTGGCAAAGCACAGTATCAGCAAGCAGTCAAAGAGCTGGAAGAGGAGCTGTATAGTGCAGCTAATAGTTAAATATCACTCAAACGTAGGTTAGGTAGAGGCACGAGAACCAACAAGAAGACATTAAAAACAATGCAATATCGCCGAGCTAATGTACCAGGAGCCTGCTATTTCTTCACCGTTAATTTAGCGGAACGCAATAAATCCTTGTTAATTGATTATGTCGATTATTTGCGTACGGCTTTTTCAATAACCAGGCAGAATCATCCATTCATCATTAACACTATTGTAATTTTACCAGACCATTTGCATACTATTTGGCAATTGCCAGAAAATGATGCTGATTTCGCAACACGCTGGCGATTGATTAAAAGCACATTTTCTCGTGCGTTGCCAAAAACTGAAGCCATTTCGAAGA
This sequence comes from uncultured Campylobacterales bacterium, assembly GCA_964650375.1. Classification (GTDB taxonomy): domain Bacteria; phylum Campylobacterota; class Campylobacteria; order Campylobacterales; family Sulfurospirillaceae; genus JAADIZ01. Next base: position 1,241 of record CAZYTB010000239.1, read on the forward strand.
GCCGGAAGAAAAAATCAGAACGAGGAATATGGCAACGACGATATTGGGAGCACCTGATCAGAGATGATAATGATTTTGAGCGACATGTAGATTACATCCATTTCAATCCCGTGAAACATGGTTATGCATCATCGCCTGTCGATTGGAAGTATTCAAGTATACATCGATATATTCGGGAGGGTGTTATTCAAGCAGATTGGGCGGGGAGTAATGATTTTACCGGCAGTTTTGGAGAGTAAAAGTAGGTTGGGTAGAGGTACGAAACCCAACAAGAACAGAACAACTGTGACTATTTAAGCATTCGAAATCAACGAATAAATACACCCTAAATGGTATTGAACTATGACTTTGTTGGGTTTCGTGCCTCTACCCAACCTACACTTAATAAAAACTTATGTCCGTATCCAATATCGTAAAATCCATTCAAGACATTATGCGTAAAGATGCAGGTGTTGATGGCGACGCCCAGCGCATAGGCCAAATGGCATGGCTATTATTCCTGAAAATTTATGATGCACAGGAAGAAGAATTAGAATTAATGGATGATAATTACGAGCCTCCCATTCCAGCAGAATTACTGTGGCGTAACTGGGCCAGTGATAGAGAAGGCATTACCGGTGAAGGGATGCTGGACTTTATCAATGGCAAATTATTCCTTGGTATAAAAAATTTACATGCGACTCCCACCAGCAATCCGCGTGGATTTGTCGCTAAAGAAGCCTTTAGTGATGCCTTTAACTACATGAAAAACGGCACACTACTGCGCCAGGTGGTTAATAAAGTTGATGAAATTGATTTTAATTCATCCAATGAACGCCATACCTTTGGTGATATATACGAGAAAATCCTTAAAGATTTGCAATCATCTGGAAATTCAGGCGAATTTTATACCCCAAGAGCGGTTACTCGTTTTATGGTGGATATGATTAATCCCAAGTTAGGCGAAAAAATCATGGACCCGGCTTGCGGTACGGGTGGTTTTTTAGCCTGTACCATGGATCTTATTAAAGAATCGGGGAGTGTAAATACCCCCGAAGAGAATCAAACCCTACAAAAGCAGATATATGGGGTAGAGAAAAAACAATTACCACATTTGCTTTGTACTACTAATATGCTGCTACATGGTATTGAAGTCCCCAGCCAAATTCGTCACGACAATACCCTGGCATGACCCTTACGTGACTGGGGACCAAAAGACCGGGTAAAAGTGGTGGTCGCCAATCCACCTTTTGGTGGTATGGAAGAAGACGGTATAGAACTGAATTTCCCTGCCGCCACTCGCACCCGTGAAACCGCTGATTTGTTTCTGCAACTCATCGTACATATTTTAGAAGCCAATGGTCGAGCAGCGATAGTTTTACCTGATGGGACCTTATTTGGCGAAGGCGTTAAAACCAAAATTAAAGAAAAACTACTGGATGAATGTAATCTGCATACCATAG
>CAZYTB010000240.1:0-2678 GCA_964650375.1 uncultured Campylobacterales bacterium
CGCTGAGCTAAATTCTCAGCCGATTGAAATACGGAATCAGGAATGGAAATTGCAGTTTTCATAACACATAAGTATAACCCCGGTTATACCGCTGTCAAGTGGGACTTTAAATCTAGCATCAGCAATAGCCGGGATTTTGTAGCGGTGAGAGGCTTGTGCCAGGCTCTTTTAGCATAAATGAACACTGCGGAAAAGTGTCCGAGTTAATTGCTTTTGTTATGCCTGACCACGCGCAACAGCCAAAACATGGTTAATGTTACTCACTAAATCTGCGTTAAACTTACCAAACTGGGAATCTAATGGCGGCTTCAACTGTTTGGGGGAACCAAAATCTTCCTTATTAGCAGTAACAAATATTATTTTTTCGTCGAATCCACCATCTCTCAGAAGTGCGCACAAATCAAAGAAGCACTCGACTATTTCACAATCCTTTGGCTCTGGTTTTCCTTTTCTCGCAGGAGCCTCATCTTTCCTGACTCGTTGCATAGCCCTTAATGTGTGCTGATCTTTTCTCTCTAAATGTAAGCAGGTGTTTAGGAACTGCTCAGACAAAGATTTAACATGCTCTGAAATTTTTAATGAAGAAACACGCTGTGGCATTGCGTAAGAAGCATTAAGCACTAGATTGGTGATGGTCAACATAGAGCTAATATTTCTGTCGGTTCTGGATATCTCCTTATCCATTGTGGATAGTACAGGGCCTATATTATCACCCCATTCTTCACAAACATTTTGGCAGGTTATAAGCCATACCTTATCGCCATGCAACTTCATTAGATCAAATGCGGAAGAAGCATATTGCTCAGGCAGGCTATGCAAATGAAGAGAGTTGATAATGTCTAGTATCGAACATGTATCAAAGAAGAATATCGGCAGCTCTTTCTGGAGTATGTTATCACGTACTTTTTCAACGGCACTGTACATGCACTACTTCTCCATATGCTTTATAATATCTCGCGCAAATTCGAACTGAATTATAAGTCGTTGCGAAGCATCGTCGCTCCATCCTTGTTGTTTTAGAAGCCTTTCTAGATTACCTGCATCAACATGCTCTTCAGAGCTACAGGCCTCAACTATGAAATCAAACCATCGTTTCTGATCGCAAGGATGAGAGCTTCCGGTAGATTTATTAGCACATTCTGAAAATGTGCTTAGAAGTTTGGCGGCATGACTTCCAACAATATCTTCATCTTCAATTTTTCCGGATGTTATATCAAGGTTCACTCCAACTATTTCTGAAGCTGGTAACAAATACCTTTCATAAAACTCCGTTAATAGTTCGTTGTACTGTTCAAATGTAAGTTGACCTGATTCAATAGGCACGATATTCGGGACATACCAAGTATTTCCCTCCTTGTGAAAAATACTCAGACCAGCCCCAGGCAAAGAAGAATCTTGTTTCCGCCTAAAACAATAAGCAATTTCCCCCAAATATCTTGAATTCTCTTCATTTTCATAAGACCTAACCCATAGGTCATCAATGATCTTCGTAACTTCTTCTATATAGGAAACTATCCCATAGTCACCAACATCTATAATTAGATTTTTATAAGTTTCCATAATTTGAATTCCAAATGTTCTATTGAAGCTCAGTTTTATAAAGGGCATAACATTATAAATATCGAACCCACTCGCCTTCTCCCGGGCAATTGCCTGCGATTAACGCCATAGCTCATTGATTTCGTCTAACTTTCTTCAAGCTACACCTTTACCGGCCAGCAGAAAAGCGAGATTTTCCTCCTATCATTGTTAATGAGGGGGTCTCCATAACTCCCCGAGGAGTTTTGTGGGGCGGGTTCCACCCGCCATCAACGCACGATGAGAGTAATAGCAACGATATGTGGTTTGACCAATCCGGGTCATGGCGGGCGTTACCCGCCCTACGGCTGCACCTCTTTACAAATAAACTCCCCCAGCACCCGAAACGCCTCGCCAAAAGCACTGCCGCGCCGCCACACCAAACCAATCTCGCGCACACTGGCCTCGGCCAGCGGATAAGTCTTGATCTGCGTGCTTTTCAGCAGCGGTGAGTCCACCGCCATCTCTGGCAAATAGGTGATTCCCAGATCCGCATCGACCATCTCCACCAGGGTCAGCAGACTGCTGGCGGAAAAACCACTCACCTGCTCGGGCTTGCGAATCTCGCAGGCCGACAGGGCGTGGTCACGCAGACAGTGACCGTCTTCCAGCAGCAACACGCTCTCCTGCGGCAAGCCTTCCACGTTGTAATGCAGGGGGTCGATCAGCTTGCTGTCGGCACGGCAGGCGAGACGAAACGGGTCATCGAACAGGCCCATCACCTCGACGTTGCGCAACTCGTACGGCAGGGCAATCAGGATCACATCCAGATCGCCCGCCATGAGTTTTGTGTAAATGCGCTGAGTGAGGTCTTCGTGCAGATACAGCTGCAGCTGCGGATAGGCCCGTCGCAACGCTGGCAGCACTCTAGGCAGCAGAAACGGCGCAATGGTCGGAATCACCCCCAGCCGCAGCTTGCCCGACAGGGGATCGCGATTACTGCGCGCCAGCTCCACCAGCGCTTCCATTTCGCGCAGACAGTCACGCGCACTGGCCGCCACCTCGCGACCGGTGGCGGTAATGGTGACGCGCTTGTTGGTGCGATCCACCAGCTGCACATCCAGCAGCCGTTCGAGATCACGGATGGCGACACTGAAGGC
>CAZYTB010000241.1:0-2630 GCA_964650375.1 uncultured Campylobacterales bacterium
GCTGTGAGCAATATGGATGAAAATGAAGTATTTCTCCGGTCAATAGCAAGAAAAGGGGGCGGTTGATAAAATATAGACGAAACCTAATGTTTCTGTAGCTTGTTGACTGGCAAGATAATATCTGTGATTGTGGGGTTGGGATGACCGGTATACTGATGGCTGCGAGAATTTGATATGGGTAATATGCGTCAATGACACTTCTTCATAGGAAATAATTAAATGAGTTGGGAGAGATTTCATTTTTATTGTAGAGATATAAAAAAATTACTAGAAAATGGTCTAGATGTCGAAACTTCTTATGAAAAATCAAGGAATAATTCCGTATCTGAAGAATTTGGAGAGCCGATAAAATCTGGAACCGTATCAGATGCAATATTGCGAGAATTAAGTTCAACTAGTAGGGATAAAAAGGGGGCAGTAGAAAAGGCTTTTGAAATATATGGAAAGTTGAATTTTTCTATGCTTCATGGTGGGCCAAATAAACTACGCCGGGTTAATGTATATCTAAGTTATTTGGTTATTACCTTTCTCTTTATGAGTGCAATATATATGAATTTCGTAACGCCTGTGTTTGAGAGTTTTTTTGAATCAATGGATTTGCCTGCTCCTAGCAGCTTTGTTTGGTTTTCAGATAACTGGTGGTTAATAATTGTTTCAATATCTATATGTTTAGCATTTTCACTTTTGTTAAGTATGAAAATAAATGGAATATTTAAGTTTGATAAAACTGATGACACTTCGGTTATATATAAATACTTTATTCCTGGAAGATTGAAGGAAAAGCATAAGAAAATAATTTGGTTAGTAAATCTTCCAATTAGTATATCCGAGATAAAAAATTCTTCAGAGGAAAATTATCTTATTAATTACTTCAAGAACAACAATCACACAAACTCTGAAATAGCCAGTGAACTCTCAATTTTAATAACTAATAACATGAGGGATCTTGTTCTATATTCAGAGTCTTTTATTCAGAAAATATTCGTTACAATAGCTTTACTTATTATATTTGGAATATTTCAATTTTTGAGCAGCGCTTATGCTCCTATATTTGTGATGGGGAATGCTGTATGAAAAAAATCAAAGGATTTACATTAATTGAGCTTATGGTAGTTGTTTCTATCATAGGAATTTTGGCAGCAATAGCCATTCCTCAGTATCAGGTTTATGTTCATCGCAGCGAAGTCGTTGATGCATTGGGTATGGGGGATTATGTAAAAAAGCATGTTACATCGTATTATATTGATAACCTGGAGTTTCCCATGAGCAATTCTCAGACTGGTGTGCCTGATCCTGATAAACTGATAGGAAACCGAATCACAAGCGTTTCTGTTGCGGGTGGCGCAATCCATATAGTGCTTGGTCATAAAGCTTCAAAACCTTTACAAGGTAAAACTCTCACATTTAGGCCAGCTACTGTTGATGGTAGCCCTCAAAGTCCTGTTTCATGGCTTTGTGGTTATGATGTTCCTGTAAATGGAATGACGGCGGTTGGGGCTAACAATACAGATATATCAGATGAGTACTTGCCATCAGCATGCAGGAGTAAGTAAGTGACGTATAACAAAAACAATCAATGCGGACATTTTTCCGCAGTGCTTGAGCTATGCTAGAAAGAGCCCCAGCACAGCTCAAGCACTACTACAAAGTGCCGGTTATTGCTGACGTTATACAAAAAAGAAAAATAAACCTACTCTTATCGGTTGAATAGAGCTAAAGTAAACGAGTGACTCATGGATAGATTTATTATTGTGTATCGCAATATAAGAAAATAATGTCGGGGCGGATTGCTTCCTCGTCATCCTTTGCGCAGCGTATCAGTATGACTGGTGTTATTGTGTCTCATTCGCATAAGAGTATCCATGGGTCACACTTCTATTTCGAGATTAAATATAAGTGTCACAATTAGAAAGTTTAAGAAATGCTGTCGATCTAAGCGACCTCGCAAAGATCCTTGGCTATAAGCCTAAAGCCATCTCATATATTTTGTATGTAACAAAAGAAGAGAATAAATATGCAGAATTCGAAATTCCCAAGAAGAACGGGAAAACTCGTAAAATCAATGCCCCAACTGATCAGTTAAAACACTTGCAAAGGCGGTTAGCTGATTTATTGAATAATTGTTTTTCCGATATCTCATCAGAAGCGCAACAAAAATCGTTATCTCACGGATTTAGAAAAAACCATTCGATTGTTACAAATGCAAATAATCATAAAAATAGACGGTATGTATTTAATATTGATTTAAAAGACTTCTTTCCATCGATAAATTTCGGCCGCGTTCGTGGTTTTTTTATAAAGAATAATCATTTTTCTTTAGAGGGAAAGGTTGCAACAATTATCGCGCAAATTGCCTGTCATAATAACGAGCTTCCACAGGGAAGCCCTTCTTCACCGATAATATCAAACTTAATCGGGCATTTATTAGATGTAAGAATGGTGAACCTTGCAAAAAATGGAAAATGCACCTATTCCAGATATGCTGATGACTTAACGTTCTCTACAAATAGAAAAGACTTCCCAGCCTCAATAGCAACTAAGAAAGATGCAATAATTGGGTTGCAGGTAAAAAACTAGGCTCAATATGTGTTTCAGGGTCTTGCTGGATTACCGGACGAGAAAGCCGGGTT
>CAZYTB010000242.1:0-2618 GCA_964650375.1 uncultured Campylobacterales bacterium
CTGATAAAACAGGAGAGAAATATATTTTATCGGGTAAACCACGCCCAAGTAATTTTTATACTAGTCCTGACCAAGCCGCCCAATCGCATTTGTCACTGGTTGCAAAAACAGGTATGCAACCACCAGGATTGAATTCCACTGATTTTTTTAAAGCAATTGCAGCACCTGTTATAACTAGCAATGGTGATATAATTTTTGCAGCCCTAGTAGAATCGGCATTGGGTAGTTCTGGCTATCATCCTAGCCTTTGGCGTGCAAAACCTGATGGAACATTATACCGTCTGGTTTACGATGGTCAGCCAACTAAGTTAGGAAATAAAGATGAGCAGATATCATTTACTCCTCAGATTGACAAAACAGCTGCTTTTCGTGGAATTGGAAATGGTCAGGCAAATACTTATAGCAATACGGGTAAAATTGTTTTCCAGGAATTTAAAAGTAACAGCTGGTCTATATATCAAACAAGTTACTATGATTAATTACAAGAATATCTAATGGATACACACGTAAGATGGATGCGTAACTCGTAAGATAGATTCGTAGGTTGGAATAGCGAAGCGTTTTCCGACATTTTTTTAAACACCTATGTTTTCGGAAGTTGTTTGGCGGAAAACGCTATCGCTATTCCATCCTACGTGCTGGAATTTTAAGCTTATCAATAATGCAGAAAAGAAAATACATATAGTCAAAGTGGTTGAAGCATTGGGTTATCAAAGTCCTTTGCTTTGTTCTCCAGAAGGATTAGGAATATCATCATGATCAATGATCCAATTGTTGAAGAAATTAGGCACTTTTGTGCGAAACATGCGGCTATATGGAAATGACCTCGGTAAAATTTGCGAGGCACTACGTGAAAGACAAAGGAACTCCACAAGGAAAGTGATCGCTCGAAAGCCTCGACTAAATCAGGATGCAACTGTCGGCTAACAAAATTTGTATATATCTAAAAATAGCCAAATATTTTGAAATCGGGATTCTTTTGACTGGGAGCTAGTGCAGGTATTAAGTGTGTCTATTTATACACATTGAGAAAACTTATGCGAACTAACATTGTTTTAGATGATGCTTTAATTGCTCAGGCACTTAAATTGACTGGGGTCAGGGGGTGTGATTAAAAGTGAAGTAAAGATGAAATGTATTATTGTAGAGCGGACTTCAGTCCGCTATATGTCTGCATGAATTGCGGACTGAAGTCCGCTCTACAAATTGCCAAACATGATTTACTTCACTTTTAATCACACCCGGGGTCAGGAGAAAAAAGAGGTGGTTAATTTAGCTTTATTCCAGTTGGTAGACTCTTACAAAAAACAAAAAACAAAAAACAAAAAAGAGTAAACGGGATTTTGTAGAAACCTATATTGAAAAACCTATAAAGCTAGAAGATTTTTCACTTTTTGCCAAAGATGAAATTTATGACCGATAAGGTCTTTATGATAGTAATATCTGGTTATATACTTTATATAGAACATAAAGGTGAAGAGGAAAAAGACTAAAATATTAAATAATTGAGTATAAAAATGGATGATTACGAGAAATACGAAGAAGATTGTAAAAAAATAAGAGAATTAAATGAACGTTTACTAGATGAGTTTGGGGTATGGCTGAAATCATCTGGTTTGGCAGAAAAAACGATTAATAATCATAAATCCAATATTGATTTTTATATAAACGAATATCTGCTTTATGAAGAAGTAACTGAAGCAAAAGAAGGTGTTATTTCTGTGAACATGTTTCTTGGCTATTGGTTTATCAAAAAGGCAATGTGGGCAAGTCAGGCTAGTATTAAGAGTAATGCAACGAGCCTAAAAAAATTTTATACCTTTATGTATGAAAAAAAATTGGTAGATGAAGAAGAACTGATCGATTTAAAGGAGACCATAAAAGAAGGAATGGCGGAATGGCTGGAAACTTTGGATCGTTATGATAACCCATCAGATGAAGATGTCTGGTAGTCTCTTGCAAGCTGCTCTAGAAAACAAACTGACTGGTTTGTTGTTCTGGTAATATCTACACTTCTACTATTTTTCAAAGGCTTGTCGTGTTCGTGTTACGCTACCACTCACCCAATCTATGCATTTGTGAGTCTGCCTCCAATAATCACAGAAAGAATCACTTACATGAGAATCCAGTCTCTCCCCACACAACTTGTCAATCAAATCGCTGCCGGCGAGGTCGTAGAAAGACCCGCTTCGGTAGTAAAAGAATTAATCGAAAACTGTTTTGATGCCGGTGCAAGCCAAATTACTATTGATATAGAAAGAGGTGGAACCCAGGTTATCAAGGTTCGTGATAACGGCTACGGTATTTTTAAAGAGGATTTACCGCTAGCGTTATCCCGTCATGCAACCAGTAAAATAGCCAGTCTTAAAGATTTGGAACATGTATCCAGCATGGGCTTTCGAGGAGAAGCTTTACCTAGTATCAGTTCTGTTGCCAAGTTAAGCTTAATATCTCGAACTGACGATACAGATTGTGCCTGGAAAGTTTGTGCAGATGGTTCAGAAGAAGATTTTGACCCGCACCCAGATCCTCATCCAGAAGGGACTACAGTTGAAGTGCGAGATCTGTTTTATCACACCCCGGCCAGACGCAAGTTTTTAAAAACCGAAAAAACAGAA
>CAZYTB010000243.1:0-2606 GCA_964650375.1 uncultured Campylobacterales bacterium
GGTTGATAATACTATCTGTATTGTTTTGAGCAAATCTAAAAGACTCGGTAGTTTTTTCTTCAGGTTGCAAATAATTTGGACCAACCTTACACGAATGCACTAAAACAACGCCAAGCAACAATAATATATAGGTATATACTTTCATCTTCATTTCTAATTTTTTGACGTTTCTACTTCATTTAACTTTTCTTGATCTCGCTTTTTTTCATAACCTGCAATTTTACCGACAAAAACAAAAAGCATCGGATACATAAATACTCCTAAAAATGTGGCTAGAGACATTCCGCCAAGAAGTGCCATTCCCATTACTTTTCTAGATTCTGCACCAGAACCTGAAGCTATCACTAAAGGAAAAACTCCCAAAATAAATGAGAAAGCCGTCATTAATATAGGTCTAAATCGAGATCTTGCTGCAGCCATTGCCGCATCGAATAAGCTCATTCCTTTTTTAAATTCATCATTAGCAAATTCTACTATTAAAATGGCATTTTTGGCTGCCATCCCAATCAGCATCACAAAAGATACTTGTGCAAAAATATTATTTTCGAAGGTTGGACTGATTAATCTTCCTACCCAAAGCGCAAATAATGCTCCGAAAATTGCGAAAGGTGTTCCCATTAAAATTGCAAATGGTAATGACCAACTTTCATACTGAGCTGCTAATATTAAGAATACAAAAATTAATGAAAAAGTAAGAATTACTCCTAATGAACCTGAGGCTTTTTCCTCTTGAAAAGACATCGCATTCCAAGTATATCCCATATCTGTTGGCAGTGTTTCTGCGGCCACTTCTTTTAAAGCATTTCTAGCATCATCTGAAGTATATCCTTCAGCAGGAGCACCCGTAACTTCCACCGAACGATATAAATTAAATCGTGTGGTAAAATCGGGACCAGAAATTGGTTTTACCGTTGCCACCGTAGAAAGTGGAACCATATCACCTTTATTATTCTTTATAAAAAACTTATTGATTCCCTTTTCATCAACTCTATATTCTGGTTCTGCCTGAATGTAAGTTTTGTATAATCGTCCAAAACGAGTAAAATCGTTTACATAAGCACCTCCCATAAAAGAGCCAATAGTGGTATATAAATCGTTTAAATTAATCCCTAATTTTAAAGCCTTTTCCTTATCAATATCTAAAAATCGCTGCGGAACAGTTGCCTGAAATGTAGTACTTGCTCTCGCAATTTCAGGTCTTGCATTAGCAGCTTTTAAAAATTTCATTGAGTTTGTAGAAAGATATTCTGGAGTATTTCCTGCTCTATCTTGAAGCATCATACTAAATCCAGAACCGTTTCCTAAGCCAGGGATTGCAGGAGGTCCAAATGCAAAAGCTTGAGCTCCTTTTATTCCAAACATCAATTTTTTGTTTACAGCTAAAATTACTTCTTCTGCAGTTCTATCTCTTTCAGACCAATCCTTCATAGAAACAAAAAGGAAACCTGTATTGGCAACCATTGCGCCAGATAAAATACTATACCCTGTTGCTGTGGTTATAAATTCTACTTCAGGAATCTCTAATAATAATTGCTCAATTTGTTTGGTAACCACATCAGATCGTTGAATGGAAGCCGCATTTGGTAATTGTACATTTACAAAAAAGTAACCCATATCTTCTTCTGGAATAAATCCTCCAGGAACTAAACTTCCGAAGATACCTGCTCCAACAGTCATTATTAAAATAAAAACAACCGATCGTTTTAATTTTCTTCCAACGATGTTGGCAAAATTCATATAAGACTCGGTGGTCTTATCTACTCCTTTATTAAATTTTCCGAAGAACCAACCCAAAGGTCCTTTATATGGCTTGGGTTCTTTTAATAATAAAGCACATAAAGCTGGACTTAATGAAAGTGCATTTATAGAAGAAACAATTACTGAAACTGCAATAGTTATCGCAAATTGTTGGTATAATAATCCTGTGATTCCTGCCATTCCTGCTACCGGAATAAATACAGCAATCATTACCAAAGTGGTTGCAATTACTGGAGCAGTTACTTTTCGCATTGCATCTAACGTTGCTTCTTTGGCATTCATTCCTTTGGCAATATTTACTTGTACTGCTTCCACCACCACAATTGCATCATCTACTACAATCCCAATAGCAAGAACTAATCCCAGAAGTGACAATACATTTATCGTAAAGCCTAACATTGGGAAAAATATAAATGCCCCAACCAACGAAACCGGAATTGCCAATGTCGGAATTAATGTTGCTCGCCAATCTTGAATAAAAATAAACACCACTAAAATCACCAAAATCAAGGCGATAATAAGTGTCACTACAATGTCTTTTATACCTGCATCAATCGCCTTGGTAGTATCCATAGAAATAGTATACTCAATGCTTTCTGGAAACTCTTTCGACATCGCCTCCATTTCAGATTTTATCGTCGCAGCAAGCTCGGTGGCATTGGAACCTGGTGCTTGATACAATGAAATAATTGCAGAAGTTTCTCCATTTAATCGAGACTTCATATTATAACTTTCCACGCCTAAATTAACGGTAGCAACATCTTTTAATTTAATTTGTGAACCGTCGTCTTGAGTACGAACTATAATATCTTCAAAAGCTTCTTTTGAGTTGAATCTTTCTGGCAATC
>CAZYTB010000244.1:0-2602 GCA_964650375.1 uncultured Campylobacterales bacterium
ACAATCGCCCGAGAAAATGTTTGAATTATCATACGCCTTACGAGATGTTTAGAATCGCCGGTGGTGCACTTTCAGGTTAAATGTGGATAGACCCCTATCGTGGATAAAAAACAAGAGCTAATGATTTTCCATCCATATGTGTTGGCTATCTATAACGCAAACATTTCCTGCAAATTTGAACATAACTCAATCTGAGTTTTTTCAGTTACTTTTCCAAGTTTTTTAACTAACCGAGGCTTATCTATGGCCCGTATCTGATCCAATAATATGAGGCCGGATTTTCTTTTAAATTTACACTTAACGCGTCCTGGAAATTCGAAACTTTTTGTTGTCATCGGTGCCATCAAAACAGTTGAAAGGGCTGACATTTCATTTGGAGATACAACAACACAAGGACGTGTTTTATTAATTTCCTTTCTTTTTGTAGGACTCAAATCAACAAGCCAAACATCAAATCTCTTTACTACAACCATTACCACTCCAGATCATCATCTGAATCAAGAGGGAAATCTAACCAGTCATTATCAAGAGATTCAGCATCGTTAGCTGTAAGCGACAACTCGATAGCTTCTTTCCACCCACTACGGACACTATTTTGCGGCGATATTAATAACCCGCCTTTAACTAATTGTAATTTAAGGTCTTTTCCTTCTAGATGTGCCTGCTCTACTAATGGTTTAGGTATTCTAATTCCTTGGGAGTTACCAATTTTTACTAACTGGGTCATATCTAAAGTCCTATATAATTAACACTTGAGGTAATTATAATGTAATTACGGTCGTTTTTCCAGAAACTTGAATTTAGACATAAAAATTTGCTGGGCAGCCAAGCTGTAGAAAAACCCAAATTCAACGTGAGCACACCCCTGATCTGCAATCATCATTTGTCAGTTTGTATTTAAGTTGTGTTAATTTTATCTATTGTATCGGTATATTTTTTCTTGTTTATTGATTTAAATGCCACTATCGCTCTAAGAACGGATTGCTTACACTTTGATGATACTTGCTTTTTCATGTTCTCTACGCGGCAATACAACCATCATCCATTATTTTTTCAATGTTGTGAACTAAACAGTATAATCGCCATTGGTCTTGGACTTTTGTTTTTCCTCTGATACTAAACCGATTCAGTTTTTTATTGAATTGGATGTCCGCAAATCTGTTTGCCTTTTCCACTATCAAATATTTGACACCTTAAAAAAACCTATCTTCAGCGGATTCTTCAATTCATTTATTTTCACCACAAACGCCATCCGGAAGAAATGGAGAAAGCAGAATTTTGTGAGTTTCTTGACCATTTACTCGTGGCGCGTAATGTATCTAAAAATACCCAAAAGACTGCGTTAAATTCTTTGGTTTTTTTTTATAAGCTGATCATCTTTCATTTTGTTCGCTGGCTTATCACCGAAAATCAAAAAAAATTGACGGTTATTGTCTTCAACATGAATGAACGGCTGTCCGCAGAAAAGCTATTCCTGTTAAGCGATGGCGGGTTACATTTGTGTACTAAAGTAATATACTGCTCGGTCATCAGTTGTTTTATCACTAACACTTAAAGCATCTCGTGTGAGTTTTTTCAGGGTGTTCAATTTAACCTAGAATCCGCAGTTGAACGACATGCAGAGTGTGTTTTAAAGCGTGAAGAGCAAGACGCGATGAGGCGGAATAGCCGGCTATTGCAACGATGCTATTCGCGCTTAAAAACGTGCTATTCATGGCGTAGTGCGCTCATCCTCTGGATGAATTCGAAAAACAAGCTCATTTGTTTTCTCATCCATCGCTTAACGATGCCTCATAGCGGTTAACTGCGGATTCTAGGTTTAACGCAGTTTACGCTCGCTATATGACTTAATCAGAGGCTCCCTAGCGCTTTAATCGATTAAAATAATATGGAAAGGAATCCAGATATGACGAGGCTCATTGACCTATACAATAAAATTCCGGTGTTTTTTTTACTGGGTGGAATATGTCTTTCTCTGGTTTCATGCGGTAGTGGTGATGTCAACAATAATATTGATAGTGGGTCTTCTCACAATACCGATAATATTTCTCCGAACCCCGTTTTAAATACCCTTGTGGGATCGATTACCCACATTAGCCCAATTCCACTCAGCATTCATTTTGGCGAAACGGTCAGCGGTTTTGAACTCAGTGATATCACGGTCAGTGGTGGTTTGCTCACCGATCTAGTAGACCTGGGAAGTGGCCTGTTTTCGTTCAAGCTGACGCCTGGTATTGAAGGTTTAATAAGTATTAGCATGCTGGCTAACCAAGTCCAGGATGACTCGGGGAATAATAATGCCCCGTCTAATAGTTTAAGCATTACCTATGATGCGACGCCGCCGATGGTAAGCCTGAGCAGTACGGCGAGTGATCCGACCGCAATGAGTCCGTTGTTGCTTGATATTGATTTTGGTGAGCCGGTGACGGGTTTAAGCCTGGATGAGATCGCCGTTGGCAATGGGGTGGCGAGTAACTTAGTGGATATTGACGGTCGGAATTACCGAGTCGCGATTACTCCTACTGCAAACGGTGTGGTGCAGGTGAGCTTAGGGCGTGCAAAACAATAACTTACCGAATTCAGTTACTTTAAGGGAAAAATT
>CAZYTB010000245.1:0-2601 GCA_964650375.1 uncultured Campylobacterales bacterium
GGTCAACACTAATCAGGGAAGTTCAATTCTCTTTTCTCTATTCTCTTTTCTCTAATCTCTCACCTCTCACCTCTTTTAACACCTCTTTTGTAACCTTTTTTGAAGTTTTATATCTAAAGACTATAAACAATATAAAACAACAAAAATGAAAACCATTAAAAAATCAACCAATCAAATTTTCGCAATATTAATTATTGCCATTTTCTCAAACATTTCTGCAATAGCTCAGGACAAAGTTACACTTACAGATCCCGAAGTTGCCTCTGTAGCAGTAGTTGCCAACCAGATAGACATTAGTTACGCTGAAATTGCTTTAAAAAAATCTAAGAACAAAGAGATTATTGCTTTTGCAAACCGAATGGTAACAGATCACAGTGCTGTTATAAAACAAGCGGTTGCATTGGTAACAAAATTAAGCGTTACTCCAAAAGATAATGCGGTTAGTCAGTCATTAAATGAAGGAGCAGAAAAAACTAAAAAAATGCTTAATAATGCCAGTGCTAAAGATTTCGATAAATTATACATCGATAACGAAGTAGCTTATCATAAAGCAGTAATTGGTGCAATTGAAGGATTGCTTATTCCAGAATCTGATAACAAAGAATTAAAAGGATTATTAGAAGATGTTTTACCTGCATTACAAGCACATTTAAAGCATGCTGAAATGGTGCAAAGTAAATTATAATGAAGAGTTTTATTAAAAATATTGTAATCCTTTGCATTTTAGTTTTTGGAATCAACAATACTATATGTTCTCAAAATTCTCCAACGACGCATACTGTTCTTATAAAGAAAATGAAATTCATTCCTGAAGTACTGAATGTTAAAAAAGGTGATACAGTGGTTTGGGTTAATAAAGATTTTTATCCGCACGACGTTTCAAAATACGATGACAACGCTTGGCATTCCTCACCACTTGACAAAGGTGAATCTTGGTCTAAAGTAGTGACCGAAACAGAAGAATATTATTGCTCTCTTCATGTGGTGATGAGAGGAAAAATAATTTTAACTAATTAAATAATATATAGATTATGAAAACATTAAAAATCAATCATACATTTTTATTTCTTGCTATAAGCTTACTATTTATACAATGTAAAGATGATGATAATTACACTCCAGAAGTTGCATTAAACATTCCTGATGCTATAGAACTTAATCTTAATGAAGCGAAAGTAGCTGAAGGAAAAGAAACTTTTCGTTTTGATACTTTTGGTGACGAAGCACTTTGGACAGAAGTACTAAAGTTAGATAAAGCCACTTTAGGAGAAACTAATGGTGGTTTTGGACCCGGATTAAGTCCAAACACTGCTTTAAGCATCGGTCTTAAAGTAGATGCAGAAGCTTTACCACAGGAAATTGTCGATGGCATATCTAATGGATCAATAGATTTAAACGATCCTTTGACTACAGTGGCACTTTTAAGCCTTGATGCAGTCGTAGGTGTAAAAGGAACCTTTGACAATGACGGAAATATGATTGCTATGGGAATAACCTGTGCTTTATGTCATTCCACCGTAGACGATTCTTTTGCTCCCGGAATTGGAAGTAGAAAAGATGGCTGGGCAAATACCGATTTAAATGTAGGTGCTATTTTAGGCTTTGTAGACAATACTGCCTTAGCAGATATATTAAGTGTAGACACCGAAACTTTTAACAGTGTTGTAAATAACTGGGGACCTGGACGATTTGCTCCTGTCCTACTCTTAGATGGTAAAGTTACCAAACCCAATGGCGAACTTGCCACTGTAGTAATCCCTCCTGCCTATGGTTTACAAGGAATTACTCACGAAACCTATACTGGATGGGGCGAAGTTTCTTATTGGAATCGTTTTATTGGAGTTTTAGATATGGGAGGGCAAGGAAATTTTTCAGACCCTCGTTTGAATGATCCTGTTAAATTCCCATTAGCAGTTGAAAGAGGGGTTTATGATATTTCTGTTTCTGAAGACTTAGTAGGTCCAAAACTGGAAAGCCTGTTCGAATACCAAATGTCCTTATTGGCACCTAAACCAGATCCCAGTACCTATGATGAAGCTGCTGCTATTCGTGGACAAGAATTATTTAATGGAAAAGCAAACTGTGCATCCTGTCACTTAGGAGCCGCATTTGCAGACAATGTTTTACATGAACCTGAAGAAATTGGAATTGATGATTTCGAAGCCAATAGATCTCCTACTGAAATGTATAGAACACCTCCATTAAGAGGAATATTTGTAAAAGCTGATGGAAATGGTTATTTCCATGATGGTCGATTTTCTACTTTAAATGAAGTCGTAAGTCATTACGATAATCATTTTAATTTAAATTTAAGTAGCAATGAGCAACTAGATTTAGTTGAATACTTAAAAGCTCTGTAGCTAAATGATTTTTGAATAAAAGGGCTGCAAAAAGATATTAATTTTTGCAGCCCTTTTCTTTAATATAACAAATTTGTTTGCCTTAAATAAACAAGTAATTTTATTCAGTAATTAGTTTGAACGTCTATTTCTATTACGTTTAGGTCTTCTTGAAGAATTACTTTTATCTGAATTATTTTTAGGTGCATTGGACTTTCTAGAATTATTATTCCGATTTCTTCCGCCACCACCTTGTCCTTGC
>CAZYTB010000246.1:0-2593 GCA_964650375.1 uncultured Campylobacterales bacterium
CGATGGTCGAGCGTTCGAATCGCTCACGACCCACCACCTAAGACATTGAAAACATTTGGATTTCTAAAATAAGGCCAGCTTAATTGCTGGTTTTTTTTTGATTAAATACTACATAAGTACGACGAGGGGTTTTTTTCTAAAATCTCCATCATACAATCAGGTGATAAGTGGCTATACCTCATAGTCATATTTAAAGAAGTATGACCTAGAATCTCTTGTAATGTCTTTATATGACCACCATTAATTATAAAATGACTAGCAAAAGTATGTCTTAAAATATGTGTTCTTTGACCCTTTGGTAACTCAATACCTGAATCGTAAAGCCTACGTGTAAAAGTAGAATAAGAATCTTTAAAAGCACCTGGACGCAACCTGATTAATAATGTGGTATATAAAGACTTATCGACAGGCACAGATCTGGTTTGCTTTGATTTAGTTTCATGAAAATGCACCATACCATTAGACAAATCTCGATACTCTAAAGATTGAGCCTCACCCCACCTTGCACCTGTTGAAAGACATAATAATGAAATTAAGTAAGCATCAGAATCAGCCCTCTTTAAATGACTAAATAAATTCCTTATTTCATCTTCTGATAAATAAACCGTTTTTGGTTGATGAGTACGTATTTTTTTTATCTTAGAAAAAGGATTTATCGAAAGATACAAATCTAAACGAATCAATTCATTGAAAACTGATTTAAAAGCTTGCAACTCTTTATTCAAAGTTGCAGGTTTAACACCTGAAGCAATACGATTATTTCGATATTCAATAAATAAAACAGGTCTGAAAAAACGTAAAACAGGTGAATCCATAGCTAAAGAAGCATTTAACATACGATTATAAATATCATTTCCGGATGATAAATGGATTCCCGAGGATTGATACCATAACTTAACAAAATCTTGTAAAACCCTATTATCTTTTTTAAGAACCTGGTAACCATCATCATCAATCACTTTTTGTTTTAATAAAATTTCAAACTTATTGGCCTCAGCTTTTGTTCTGAATTTACGCTTATACCTTTTATGACCTCTACCACCTGGCTGTATATCCAAAAACCAAGGCTTAATACCACCTATATTAGTTATCATTGTTAACTAAATAGAAAAAAAATTAACCTGGTTTTTAATGATTGTTTCAAATTAAGAAACAATAATTTATGCATAAACATAACTGAAAGCTTCATAATTCATAACCATAAGCATCCAATTTATCAAACAAGATTCCATAGACATGATTAGCAACTTCATCATAAAAAACACCACGACCTATGAACATTTTGCACAGACTAGAAAAAATACCAGAGTTCAATAGATAAGTTGAGGCTTGACTAAATTTATACTTATTTTTTGCATATATAGAAGAAAGTTGACCAAAACAAATAAGAAGCGACCTATCAGAAGGATCAGAAGAATCTAAAGCTTTTTTGAAAACCCTTTTATATTCAATTGCTTTTAAATCATGATGAAAAATTAAATCATCCCTCATAAATTGCCAAAAGGAATTGATATAAGTCGGTGAAGAATCTAGCCTAAAATTATCAAGCGAATATTTCCATAAACCTGTTAAATGCTTTGATACATTCTTAAAACTTCTTAAGTCTTGAGAAATACCACGAGCAAATTGTGCAATGACTGAATGATGAAACCTAGCCTCTAAACGAACAACAGTTTTTTCAGAATCATATCTCGATGGGATTAGTAAATCTTTTTCTATATTCCATTTAGATTCCCAAAATTCCAACTTATCATGTTTTTTTACTTCTTTTGATTTGTCATAAACTGAAAATTGAAGAGCTGAAACAGTACCAAATGTAAAAGTTTCGCCTTTACCCCACACAGTAGTAATTGCATGATTCTCAAATTCCATACTAGAGACACCGGAGGCTTTATATACACGTCTTGCCTTTGTAGTCATACATCTATCTAAATCATCCGGTATATCCCAGCCTTGTATATCAGCACATATATGAACAGCAACACCTGTATGTCTTAATTGAGTAATAAAAAATTTAGCTAAGTCATCCATGATTTGTTGAATATCATCAACTTTATTCGAAAGTATTAAATCAGGTGATAACTCAATCTTTAGATGATGACCGTTATATTTAGTTTCTGTATAAAACGAACCAAACAAAATAAAAATACCTAAATCGCGTGAATTTAAAGAATAGCGATAACCACCACGCCTACCAGAGCCAAGCTTCCATAAAGTTTCGTTTATTAATATTTCATTTTGATTATCTTCATAAGCTAACTTTATAGACTGAAAAATTTCATCTATAACTAAACCTTCATACAATTGCTTAATTGTATCTATACCATTATGCAAAACATTTATAGAGCTACTATCGAAAATTGTTCCATCAGAATTTTGAAAAAGCTCACCTTTTTCAATACCCATCTGTTTATCAAAAAAAGGATTAGAAGAACTTCTCAAACAATCTTTTGTTAATCTACCAGACATAAAAAACCTTATTTTTATAGTTACGCAACAAAAATATATTGTGACGTTATAGTGTAAAGTATGTTACTTACTAAAGTTTCGGAGTTCAAAAAACAAAATAAACCATTGATTAAAAAGGATAAGT
>CAZYTB010000247.1:0-2590 GCA_964650375.1 uncultured Campylobacterales bacterium
CTATAGCGGTTGCAACGATCAAAATGCAGGAACAAGGTGATTTTGTCCAGTTTAATAATGATATTCGTAGTGCCGTCGATGAAGTCGAGAATTTTCCAGACGATAGCGAAGAACCTATTATCAAAGAACTGGGTCGCACTCAGGATGTGGTCACTGTTGCTCTCAGTGCTAATATTCCCAAACCGGAATTAAAAGACCTGGCTGAAGGCATAAAAGAACGTATGTTACGCGTACCAGGTATTCCACTAGTGAGCATCGAAGGCTTCTCTAAACGTCAATTTCAGATTCAACTTGCACAAGACAAATTACGCTTATATGGCATAAGTTTACAATCCGTTGCCAATATCATCGCACAACAAAATCTGGATTTACCCACTGGGGAAATTCAAACTGCTGAGCGTGACTACCAGATTCGTTTTAATGATGAACGTCGTTCACCTACCGAATTAAAAGACCTGGTTATTATCAAAGGTGAACACGGTAACGAAGTCCGTTTGGGCGATATTGCCACGATTATTGATAGCTTTGAAAAAGCCGAAGATAAAGCAACTTATAATAATATGCCAACGGCTTTTCTAAAAATACGTAAAAACTCTCAAGATGATAGTTTACGTATTCTGGAGCAAGTACAACTGTTTATTAAACAAGAACAACAAGGTTTGCCGGAACAAGTATATTTCAATTTAACACAAGATTTTACCAGTATTGTTGAAGATCGTATTTCACTGCTAATCAGCAATGCCTGGCAAGGTTTATTACTAGTGTTCGGTGTGATGTGGCTGTTTTTTGGAACCCGGTATGCCTTTTGGGTGGTGATGGGCTTACCTGTGTCTTTTTTGGCCAGTGCTTTTTTATTAGCCCAATGGGGAATCAGCATCAATATGCTCTCGATGGTTGCACTACTATTAGCACTTGGTATTCTAATGGATGATGCCATTGTGATTAGTGAAAGCATAGGTAAGCAAATTTCATTAGGTAAAACACCCACACAGGCCGCTATTGATGGCACGATGGCTGTGAAAAATGGTGTACTCTCATCCTATGTGACCACGCTGTGTATCTTTACGGGTTTGTTATTTCTAAGTGGCGATATTGGTCAATTACTGTTTTCAATTCCAGCAGTACTGATTTCAGTGATCACTATTTCTCTAGTAGAAGCCTTTTTAATTTTGCCTCACCATCTACAACATTCACTACAGCACGCGTCAGGCCAACCTATCTCAAGAATTCGCCAACAGTTCACAGTTTATTTCGAAAAATTTCATCTGACAGTCAATGGCTGGGTCAAAAAGCTGATCCTCTATCGCTATGTTTTTATGGGGTCAGTCATCGGTGTTTTTATCTTATCAGTCAGTTTATTAGTTTCAGGTGTGGTCAAATTTTCTGCCTTCCCTAATGTCGAAGGTGACTTATTGCAAGCCAGAGTACTTATGCCCGTCGGCAGCTCACTGGCGAAAACCCAGCAAACCATTGATAAAATAACCGGTAGTATTCAGGCGGTTAATAAACGCTATCAACAACAATATAAAACTCCTTTGGTATTGGGAATGACGGTCCATTATGGGAAAAATGCCGATGCTTTCGAAGGGGGGGCTCATTTGGCAACGATCAGCGTTGACCTTTTGACGGCAGAACAACGTAAACAATCTATCAATCAGGTCGCCGACCAGTGGCGTGAGCAACTGGGTGTTATTCCTGAAGCGCTAAATATTGCCATAAAAGAGCCTATTATTAGTCCGGCAGGACGTGCTATTTATATACGCCTACAGGGGGATGATTTAGTGAGCCTTTCAGAAGCCTCACATCAACTGCAAAACTGGTTAGCAGGATATCCTGGCGTCAGTAACCTAATGGATGACTTACGCCCTGGAAAACCAGAATTTACTTTAAACCTAAAACCCGGTGCTTTTGCACTCGGCTTAACAGCACAAGAAATAGCCGCACAATTACGCGCTGCTTATCAGGGGATTGAAGTGCTGGAAACCTCAATTGATCTCGAAACCTATGAAGTGATCATCAAACTGGATGATGCCTCAAAAGACGAACTAGCAGACTTTGATTATTTTCCTATTATTCATCCCGTATCAGGACATATGATCCCACTGATTAATGTCGCTGAAATCAGGTCTACGCGTGATTTTTCACGAATCCAGCGTATTAATGCGCAACGTGCTGTGACTATTTTTGGAGATATAGATGCTAAAGTGAATAATACCCAGGCAATTTTTAAGGACCTGCAAAACACATTTCTACCTGAATTTAAACAACAACATCCCAATATCAACGTGCAGTTTGAAGGGGAAATTAAAGAAGGTCCTTTGACCCGCAACTCCATGCGTAAAAGTATGTTAATGGGGCTTATAGGGATTTTTGCCTTATTAAGCCTGCAGTTTCGTTCTTATTCCGAACCGATTTTAGTGATGGCAAATATTCCCTTAGCCTTTATCGGAGTAATCTTTGGACATTTGGTCATGGGCCTGGATATCACCATGCCATCTTTATTGGGCTTTGTTTCTTTGGCCGGTATTGTCGTCAATGATTCCATATTATTAGTCGAGTTCGTCAAAAAACATATCAGTGAAGGCATGAC
>CAZYTB010000248.1:0-2586 GCA_964650375.1 uncultured Campylobacterales bacterium
TCATCCATATTGTCAAGTTGTCTTTTAAGTGCAACGTGCTCATTACCTGGCATAAGTGCTGCTGGACAAGCTTGTGCAACTTGAGCAATTTTTTCTTTTGACCATTTTGGGAATTGTTTTTCATAATCATAAGCAATACCGGGAGAAAGAACAAGGATATCATATGAGATGTCACCGCTTGTAGTAGTAACAGTTTTAGCTTTTCTATCAATTGATGTTACTTCTGCATTTACAAAACTATAACCATGCTTTTGAGCAGGCTGATAAAAGTCACCTACAAATGTATCAAGACTAACATTATCGAGTCCACCCAGTAAAGCATTTGAAAATGGACATGCCATAAACATACCTTTTTTCTCAATCACTGTTACTTCAATACTACTGTCTGATTTTCTTAGTGCTTTCGCCATTGTAAGACCACCAAAGCCCCCACCTACGATTACTACTGATTTACCACCAGCTTTTTTAGCTGATTTTGCTTCACTCGCTGTTGCCATTGTTGGAAGTGCTGCTGCTACTGCTGCTACACCCGCTAGTTTAAACGTATCTCTTCTATCCATTGCCATAATGTCTCCTATTAGAATTATATTGTTCTCTTTACATAATATAAAGTAATCAAAGTATGACAGAAACTTTGTCTAGTAGATAGACTTTTTGATGTAAATCAACAATATTTTTTAAGATGTAACTAAAAGACACAGGGGGTATTTAGAGAGTTTTGAAGAGGTTATATTAAGTATAATGTACGGTTTATCTACCATACATTATACGTCAGTTTTATGCTTGGATAAGTTCTGCAGAAAAATCTTTAAGTGGTTTTACTTCTGTCACTTCTTTGATAAGTTTCTTCGCACCTTTTCTTCCATAATCTTTTTTAAGGTCTTGCTTGAATGCATCGAAGAAATCTTGGAACTTTACAGGACCGAGTACTGCAACTGCCCAAATAGAATCTTCAGCATCTATTTCAAGTATAATAGAAGCCAAACCATCATTGGCTGGACCACCAACTACTTTACCTCCTTCTACTGGTTCAAATGCAGAAAGGTGAGATGTACAAACAAATACACCACCTTTATCATAGGCGAGCGTTTTTCCTGTTGTCGGAACATATTGGAACATACTCATTGATTTTTGTGGATGTGTTAACTGGTGAGGACAAATAGCTGAATAGGCAACAATAGTACCTTTTGACCCAACTCCACCTCTATAAATATACTCCGTACCATCTGCTGCTTTAAGCTTAATATCTTTTGCTGCTGGAGTTGAAAGGTTAACCATAATAGCTGGAGTTGCAGCATGTGGGTACATAAATACATAATTTTCTTCTACCACTAATGCTGCTGATTTAAGTGCATTTCCCTCTGCATCTTTAAGTTGTACTTTTTCAAATGCTTGAAATAAACTCCCATCTTCTGCATAAAGTTTTTGAGTGATGAGTGATGGTGCAACTGCGACTACGGCTGCTGATGTAGCTGACAAACGTAAAAAATTTCTTCTTTCCATAATTAAATCCTTATTTTAATAGTTAACTTAAACAAATAGTACAAAAAAATTGATTAATGTCAAGGCTTTATTTCAAAAAAATGTGTAATTAATTTATAATGTGCGATTAAGAGGTATTATTGTAACATACCAATTCCAAAATTCTTGCTCATTTTTGGACGAATAACTAATGGTTATTCGCATTTATATGGGCTATTAAACCAAAAGGAAACAATATGACTTGTTATGAAACACTGTTTGTAGTTAAACCTACACTAACAGACGAAGAGACTGCAGCACAGATTGCAAAAATCAAAGAAATCGTTGCCAATAATGGTGGTGAACTTGTTGCTACTAACGATATGGGTATGAGAAAACTTGCTTATCCAGTAGAAAAAAATGACAGAGGTTACTACACTGTTCTTTTCTATAAAGCAGAAGGTACACTTATCAACGAGCTTGAGAGAAATCTTAAAATTAGCGAAGACGTTATCAAGTTTTTAACTGTTAAATATGTAAAACAAAAAGAACTTACACAATTTAACAAACTTGTAGAAGCAGCAAACAAAAAAGCTGAGCCTGCAGCAGAAGCAGCACCAGTTGCAGAAGAAGCAGCTCCAGTAGCAGCTGAATCAACAGAAGCGTAATTAAAAGCACTTAACAGGAGCAACCTTATGTACAACAAGATAATTTTAGCAGGAAACCTAACCAGAGATATTGAGATTAGATATACACAAAGTGGTGCTGCCATTGGTAATACTGCCATTGCAACTTCACGTAAATTTAAATCTCAAACAGGTGAGCAAAAAGAAGAAGTTCTTTTCGTTGACATTACATTCTTTGGTAGAACTGCTGAGATTGCCAACCAGTACTTACGTAAAGGTAGCAAAGTTTTAGTAGATGGAAGATTGAAGTTAGATCAGTGGACAGCACAAGATGGAAGTAAAAGAAGCAAGCACTCAGTGACTGTGGAAAGCCTTCAAATGCTTGGAAGCAAAGATGAAGCAGCACCAATGGGTGGAAATGGATATAGTCAACAAGGAGGTTCTTCTTATGAAGCACCTGCTCAACAAAATAGCTATAGCCAACCTGCACCATCTGCTC
>CAZYTB010000249.1:0-2580 GCA_964650375.1 uncultured Campylobacterales bacterium
ACATTGTAAAAAGATCCCCAGAATCCTGACTCAGTCACACAATTTGGACTAACTGCACTTGCCAGTCAAGTCCAAAACAACATATGCTTGTAAACTTATGACAATACTCTACCCCGTCTTTGGAATACTCATCGTACTGATCTTAATCCTGGGCTTCTCCTGGATGAAAAGTTTCCGGCGTGGTCGTCCTTTTTTGGGTCTTTTTCAATTACTCACTTCTTTGAGTTTTTTGGTATTGCTGTTTTCCACGGGACTGCTGATTTTTTCAACTTATGGCTATCAACGGCTTACCTACGAACAGCCACTTGCTAACATCTCAATTCGTAAGCACAGCTCGCAAAGATTTTCTGCTGAGTTTATCTTTGAAAGCGGTGAACGACAGAGTTTCGAGATTTCTGGCGATGAGATTTACATCGATGCCAGAATACTGAAATGGAAACCCTGGGCTAATCTGCTGGGTATCCATACACAGTATCGCCTTGATCGAATTGGTGGCCGTTATCTTGACTATGACGATGAAGTCGACAAGCAGCGCTCTTTATTCCTGTTTAAAGAGACGGAAAGGGATGATTTATTCGATTATCGCTCCGAATATGCCATTCTAAGTCACTTAGTGGACGCCAAATATGGCAACGCCGCTTTCATACCCGTTGAAGATGAAACAGAGTATCTGCTGTCTTTATCTATCAGCGGCTTAATTCTGAGAAAAGTCGATAGCACTCTGTAGCTTCAAACAAATCCTCCAAAAAACATGAAAGCGGCACTGATGCTGGTGTAAACTAACCCTATCCATTTAGTAGAATCTACAGATATTGTCTCAGTTAAGCTATAAACATTACTTTAAACCCTCCAACTGGCCTTTTTTAATCGGTCTAGGTTTACTGCGGTTGCTCAGTTTATTTCCTTTAAACATTGTCAGGTTCTTTGGCCGTATGCTTGGCAAGCTAGCCAAAGTTGCCGGAAAACGCCGCCGAGAAATTGCCGAAGTGAATATTCGACTGTGTTTTCCTGAGCTTGATGATGAGCAGCAAAAGCAACTGATTGACGAGGTTTTTGAAAATACTGGAATGGGCATACTAGAGCTTTCCTGGAGTTGGTATGCTTCGATTAATCGCCTTAAGAAAAATAGTACGGTAATTGGCATGCAGCATCTTGAACAAGCTCTGGCTAAAGGAAAAGGGGTGTTGTTGTTAGGCTTCCACCATACCAGTATTGAGATTGGCGGCACCATGGCTGCAGTGAATTTTGAGTCCTTTGTTGCGATGTACCGCAAACACAATAATCCATTGGTGGACAACGTTATCACTAAAGGGCGTTTGCGGGTTCTGGAGACTGCCGATAAAGATAATATCCGCAAAATTGTTAAATCGTTAAAACAAAATAAAATTGTCTGGTATCCTGTCGATCAGGATTTTGGTATAAAACAAGGTGTGTTTGCTCCATTTTTTAATATTGAAGCCGCCACTGTAACCGCTGGAAGTTGGTTTACCACTAAAACCGGAGCCACTCCAATACCAATGACTTTTATAAGAACGAAAAAGGGTATGGAGATTACTCTACATCCTCCTTTGGAAAATTATCCGAGCGGGGACGATGTGACCGATGCGAAAATTTACCTGACGTTTCTTGAAAATTATTTAAAGCAATATCCTGCAGATTATATGTGGGTTCACCGACGATTCAAAACTCGTCCAGAAGGCGAAAAAGGTTTTTATTAATGTCTAAGAATATTAACCAGAAAACATCCACAATTGCCACCTATAAAAAGCTTTTTACTTATACAAAGCATTATAGACTTGCATTTTTTATCGCCATTGTTGCGAACCTACTTTATGCCGCTGTTGATGCCGCCTTTATTGAAGGCATGGCTCCTCTTATCGATAACGGTTTATTCAAAAAGGATTCCAGCTACCTGGCAAAAGCACCCTTGTTTGTGATCGTCTTTATGGCGATAAGAGGTGTGGCTTCATTTTTATCCGGTTACCTGATGGGATGGGTAGGACAAAATGTTGTAGCAAATTTAAGAAACGATGTATTTAAAAAATACATGCAACTTCCGGCAAGTTTTTACGACAAAAATTCAAGTGGTGATTTAATTTCCAAGATCACTTTCAATGCAGAGAAAATTGCAGCCACAACAACCAATGTAATCACCGTGATTATTCGAGAAACGGGTTTTCTTATTTTTGTTATTGTGGCGATGTTACTTAAAAGCGTTTTTCTTACTTCACTCTATCTGGTGGTGTTGCCGGTAATTGCGATTATTATTCGCGCCGCTACCCACAGGTTTAAATCAGCCAGCATCAGTATGCAAGATGCCATGGGCGATATCACCAGCCTCTCAGGTGAAGCCATAAGCGGTTATAAAACCGTAAAAATTTCCTGCGGCGAAGAAAAAGTACAATCTCTTGTTGGCAATGCGATAAAAGATTTTCGTAAAAAATTCATGCAAATGATTCTCACAAAAAACACCAGCACGCCGCTGGTGCAATTTGTTGCCGCCTGTGGGCTTGCAGTAGTGCTTTATTTTTCTTTACAGGAAGTTCAACAAGGAAATATATCACCCGGTAATTTCACTGC
>CAZYTB010000250.1:0-2573 GCA_964650375.1 uncultured Campylobacterales bacterium
GGTCTTGATCGGGCATCGTGGTGGTTCACCTGTTTATACTTCCGGGGCCAAGGGCGTTTCCGACGGAAAGGATAGGCGTCTTGTTGCGGGATGCCAAGTCGTCCGCCCGTGATGGGTGCCCAATTTGTCAGACGCTGGCTGGTCGTTGGCTGGGTTGCGATGCAATAGGGTGTGCGTCACAATGAATCCCATACAAGTAACCCCGCAAATGGAACGGAATACGATCGCATGAATTGGACCGGAAACACCAAAACGCTCCTGATTGCTTTGGCCTTGCTTGTGCATGTTGCAACGATGGGGGGATGCTCCTCGGGCGATGCAGAAATGGTCCAGGTTCGTGAGGAGCCGTGGTCCGTGGGCGGCATGTCGGGCACGAAGTTGAGCACCGAGCATTTTGACATTCACTCGACCTTGACGGATTCGCAGTTGCAAGCCGCGTTGCCATCGTTTCTTGAGGCGGCATACGATCAGTATCACTCGCTGTTGCCCGCTCCCGAATCGTCAACCAAGCGGCTCCAGACTTATGTATTCAACAATCGAGCGCAGTGGGAACTCTTCGCCAAAAAGAAATATCCACGACGCTATCCGGTCTTCCAAAAGATATCGGCTGGTGGGTTCGCGGTTGGGAATGAGTGCGTGGTCTATTATATTCGCCGGACCTACACGCTCTCGGTGTTGGCCCACGAGGGGATGCACCAATACTTTGCGAATTATTTCTCCGCCAGACTCCCCGCGTGGTTGAATGAAGGCCTAGCCACCTATTGTGAGTCCTACGAGCTGCCCAGTGATGGGACGAAATTCACCCCGCGCCGCAATTCGTTTCGACTAAACGCGCTTCGTGAGGCGATGACATCTGATGCGATATTTCCTTTGCGTGCGATGCTCTCAACCGACGCGGGAAAAGTGATCAACCAAGGGCGCGCCCGACTCACAAAGACCTACTACGCCCAGGCGTGGGCGATGATTTGTTTTCTCCGACATGGCGAAAAGGGAAAATACGCGGGCGGATTTCAAGACATGCTCGACGCGATCGTGGATGGAAAGCTGTCGCAAGCCGGTCAGGCGGGTGGTCATCAAACGCAGCAGAGCCGTTCCGCAAAATATGGCGAGGGCGTTTTTCGAGCTTATATCACAGAGGATCTGGAAACGTTCGAGAAGCAGTTCAATGATTACCTGTACGATTTGGTCGGGTTTCCCAGGCCTACCTGATATTTCGGGACTGGCCACCTGGTAGGGTCCGCTGTGCGGACCGTCGCGACGACACGTTCGATACCAAGAAATGGTCCGCACAGCGGCCCCTACGTCGTTGAACAATGTTTCAGCAGTTTGAATCACACGAATCGTATTCCAAGACCGGGCGTTTGACATTCTAAATGCGGTGGAGATGTCGTATGTACAAGTTCTTGATCCTGACGATTTTGTTGGCGTTTTCTCAAGCGGGAGGCGGCTCCTCGGACGCCGCCAGAGAAATAGCAGGCGGGCATGCAGCCTTGGGCAGTCAAACATGGTGGGACGATGGCCTCAGCGAAATGTCCTACTACGATGCGACGGAAACGGTCTACGGTAAAGAACGAACGTTTACCCGCGTCCACCTGGTGAACCGTCAATGGATGGACGCAGCTACAGGTGTTAAAGCAAACGGTAACGCGGAGGGAAGCGTCGCAGTTCTCAAGTTCAACATTTCGGAGGAGATACCCACTGAGAACTACAACTACCGCTACCTGACGACCGTGTTCGTGAAACGCTTCAGCCTGGAACCATTCAAGATGGTAGCGTCGAGCCAGGAATGGTGCGGGGCGACGTTCAAGCATTTGCGATGGACCGACGCGAACATCACGTTCAAGAGTTTTAGCTACTTTGGTGGTGAGGGCGATCAGGCGTGGATACTCAACTCGGCTGCGGTCCCTTATGAATCGCTCCCCCTGCAAGCCCGCTCAGTGGTCGCATCCGGGAAAGATCGCTCTCTTGAACTTCTCATGCCGGTTCGGAGTACGCACGAAGTCAAGCCAGTGACGAAGGCAGCTTCCCTGCGTCTCGATTCAAAGGCAACAACGCTCGAAACTCCGGCGGGCAGCTTTAAGGTTCGCCGTGTGCGTGTCGAAGGTGCGGGTGAGCCTGCTTGGTTTGATGTCGAAAACGAATCGCCATATCGGCTGATTGCGTTTTCTGCCGGCGGAGTGGATGCCGTGCTGCGGCGGACCGAAAAACGTCCGTACTGGAATCGCGACAACCCAAGCACCTTTCACGCATCGGGAGAAGCACCATAGCGATTGGGAAGCGTGTTGCGGGCGTCGAGCTGAGTGCGGCAGGGAGTCGCATTTGGGCTGGATTCGACCGATCTGCAGGAAGCGCGGGAGCGCGGATGGGGCCGCTCGATCGATGGGCGCGTTTCCAGCATTGTTTTTCTGCCTTCGGGGCCGTTGACAACGGTTTTGGAATGGCTATCCTCGCCCAACTCGGACGATCTGACAGTCAGATCCAAAGAGAAAACATGGGTTTTCTGACCGTCAGACGCGTGGGGCTAAGCCGCATCGCAGCCCCTTCGGACGTTGTGCGGGCAGAAAAACACCACT
>CAZYTB010000251.1:0-2567 GCA_964650375.1 uncultured Campylobacterales bacterium
TTAGTTGTATATTCATGATTGCCAATTCATCTCTTATCTTATCAGCACTTTTATAATCTTTTTCTTTTTTTGCTTCATCTCTTTTTTTGATTAAACTTTCTATTGTTTGTTTTTCTTCATTGGTGATGCCTAATTGAAAGTAAGTATAAGGATCTTTATACCCAATACCCAAGATATCATCCAGCCATTTTATATTTGCGCTTATTTCTTGTTTTAAAGCTTTGTTTTTTGGCTCATTGTCTAATTTTTGGTTTGTTGACGATAC
This sequence comes from uncultured Campylobacterales bacterium, assembly GCA_964650375.1. Lineage (GTDB taxonomy): Bacteria > Campylobacterota > Campylobacteria > Campylobacterales > Sulfurospirillaceae > JAADIZ01. Next base: position 266 of record CAZYTB010000251.1, read on the forward strand.
CATTTCATCCACTACTGAGAGAGCAACCGATATATTTAGATCATCACTTAAAGCCTTTAATATGGCACTTTTGAATTCTTTTGAAACAGAGGATATTTTAGAGCCGTAAACCCTTTTTTTAAGCCTGTAAATTTTATCTAATCTTTTTTTGCAAATTAGTAAATCTTCTTGCGAAAAATTCAAATTTGCCCGATAATGAGTTGAAAGCAAGTAAAATCTTAAGATTTCGCCATCATAAATTTTGAGTGCGTCTTTCAAGAAAAAGCTATTTCCAAGAGATTTGCTCATTTTTTCACCGCTTATTGTAACAAAACCATTATGCATCCAGTATTTTGAGAGTTCTTGACCGCTTTTGCATCTGGTTTGAGCGGCTTCATTTTCGTGATGTGGAAACAGCAAGTCCATTCCTCCGCCGTGTATATCTATCTGAAAAGGAGTATTTTTGTTTGCTATGTGTTTTTCTATCATGCAAGAACATTCTATATGCCAACCTGGTCTGCCATCGCCAAAGCCGGCTTTGTATGTAGGCTCTCCTGCTTTAGAAAACTTCCATAGTACAAAGTCTTTTTGATTTTTCTTTTCTTTATTTGCACCAATTCTTGCTTGTAAATTCTCTTCGTCTATTAACATGTGGCTTAGTTGGAGATATTTTTTGTCTTTTGTTGTATCAAAATATATGCCATCACTGAGTTTATAGGCGACTTTTTTATCCAATAAAACTTCTATAAATTTTATAATCTCTCCCACGCTTTGGGTTGCTTTTGGCTCAATATCAGCATCACTTACACCAAGTAGATGCATCTCCTCTTTGTATCTTTTTATATAAAAATTTGTAATTTCTTCTAAGCTCTTATTGCTTTCTTTCATCTTTTTTATGATTTTATCATCAATGTCCGTAAAGTTTTTCACAAAAGTAACTTTGTAGGCAAGCCCTACTAAAACTCTTCTTAGTAAATCAAAAGCGATAGAACTCCTGGCATGCCCTAAGTGAGCATCATCATAAACAGTTGGACCGCACACATAAATCTTTACTTCATTTTTAACGATAGGTTCAAACTTGACTTTGTTTTTTGCAACAGAATCATAAATATACATCAATTATTTCCTTAAGCCACAGTAAAATGACAATTTCTACTATCAAAACTGCACATAGCAATAAAATTTTTTTAAAAGAGATTATATCTAAAAACAAATTTAAACCAAATGCTTTTACAGTAAACACAAACAATACAAAACCAGAAATCGAGCTAGCAAGGGCTAAGCCCATAACCCCTAGAGGATATATGAGTGCGAGAGAGAGAATTACATTTGTAATTAGTGAATAAATTGAAATTTTTGCAGCAATATTTTGCTGATTTTTGGAATACAACCATAATGAAAAAATCTTAGATAATCCAAAAGGTAACAATCCTATCAAATACATAGTTAAAACTTGCGATGTATTGTGAGCGTTGATAGCTGTAAAAGAGCCTCTTTGGAAGAGAATTTTTACAATCTCATCACTTAATATAATCCCGCCAATCATTGAGAGGCTAAGAGCAAAAGTCAAAAACCAAAAAGAGCTTTTCATAAGGTTAAGTGCTTTGCCCTCATCCCCACTTTTTAGTATTCTTGCAATTTTTGGAAAAATTCCAACACTAAGAGCTATCGCAAAAAGAGCTAGTGGGAGTTGAAAAACTCTATTTGCATAATATAGATAACTAATACTTCCGCTTACTAAAAAACTTGCCAGCCATGTATCTAAAAATGCAGAAAATTGGGCAGTAGAATTACCTATGATTGCGTGATAAAATGACTTATAAAAAGTTTTTGTTTGTTTGTCTTTTTTGTTTGATTTTGAAAATCGATATCCCACATAAAAAATTTTTAGGAGTTTCTTTTTTTGTAAAACTATTAAATGAGCTGTTACTTGCAAAATTCCACCGATGATAACTGCATAACTCATAGCATACACGATATCAATCTTAGGTAAATCTCTGCTTAGAAAAAGAGAAGTTATGATAGATATGTTTAAAAGTGCAGTTGAAAAAGCTGTAGTGGCAAAATGATTTTTGTATTGTAACAAAGAAGCAAAAAATGAAACACAAAAAATAAGAGGAAGATAATAAAAATTTATCGCCACAAATGTTGAAGCCAGTTTAATTTTTTTTTCATCAAATCCTATGGCGATAATTTTAGTAAAAAAATCGCTAAAAAGAGTTACTATTAGAGAAAAAGCCAACAAAAACAAAAGAAACTTGATAAAAATCCTATAAGTAAAAAGTGATTTTAATTTAGATTTTGTAAAATTTGGTATAAAACT
>CAZYTB010000252.1:0-2559 GCA_964650375.1 uncultured Campylobacterales bacterium
GCCGAGCTAAAAGCATAAAACATCCGTGTTTTTGACCCCCAAAACAAGCCCATCCGTGGGCTTGCCCTACGGGTCAAACGGCTAAAAAGACAGCCGTTTGATTATGGGGGTTTTGTAGGAGTGCAAGTGAATAATTCAACAACATAAGTTTACGGCACTGAAATATACTTCATAGTTTACGATTTTCTTAAAAAAATAGTGTATACATAGGTTTATGAAAATAAGCCCTGATTTCATTTTAGAATACCTCGTAACATTTCCCCCAGAACATGTAATCACTCTTTTTGCACTCTATATTGTTCTCAAGGTAACAACAAAAAAAAGTAGTTAGTGAACTGTTCTATTTATCTCTAAGGCGATTAGAGAAGATCATTTTAAGACATGAAAAAAGACACAGAAAATTGATGTCTTGAAAAGTGTAGTTTGTGAGACTGTTATTTTCAGCGATCATCTTTGTCTCACATACATGACACCAAAGCCCTGACAACATTCACATCTAGAGTTTTCATATTTACCAGTTCCATTGCACATGTCACACGTGCCCCAATCGCCCTCTGATAATGCACTTCCAAAGCAACCTTTGCACTTATTTTTCCCATTAGGTTTTTCGTAACAACCATTACCTATTTGAGATGCAGATATAGCGTATTTACCACAAACAGTACAGACAGCCACAGGGTTATTTTTCATATTTGGTAATCCATGTATAAGGTTTTATCAAAATATAAATCAGGCATTTTTTACCTTTCGCTCACAAAATTTATAGAAGGCTCCATCTGGATTTGTCAATTCAGGGCATCCTGAATCCTCCCAATATTCCAGCCATTCAGCTTCTAATGCATAAACATCAAAATTGCGCTTCAAAATCTTTCTTACGTTCTCGTATGTTTGGGCTTTAAGGCGTGGGCGGTTTGTGTGTTCTATTGCAGGTTGTGGAGCAACACGAGGACGTACAATAAGCAGGTCTTTTTTATCGTCATCAAAATAGATTTGATAATCTGGTATATGGTCGCTTTCTATGATGTCTCTTATGAACAATCTAAATTTGTTGAGGCTAGAGCTTGATCCTGTCTTTTTCTTGAGGTTATGAAGATAAATAGTCCATTTTGCTTGGTGTCCACAAAACTTACGACAAATTTCATAGACTCGCCTTTCTAGTGGTTTTCCCAGCCTGAAATAATCAGGTGATATAGTGAGTACGTCATTTCCTAAGATTGCATTATAGAGCCAGTCAGAGAGCTTGAGTTCTAGCCCTTCCATGCGTCCGTCTCTGGTCTCTCTGATGATATCCCAGTATTCAATTAAGCCGAAGCCCTTTGTTATTTCTTTATCCCCAGTACGTATGCAAGTGGTGATTGATGTACCTTGAAGACGTTGAAATGCTGTTTTTAACCTTCTGTAGTCATCTCCATAGGTTGTTTTGTTTGTTGTCACGAGTAGATCATAGGCAGAAAATTGAATAGTCTGGCTTGGTTCTTCTCCGTCATTGATCTTTGCCATGATCTGGCTCATGGCAAAGATCAATATATCCTTATCAAATATGGTCGCCACGCCTAAAACACTAGGTGTTATTTCTATATATTCGCCGTTATGTTCATACTTTCTGATACGTTTGTCAGGTTTTTTTGAGAGAGAAAAAAAAGGATGTTCCATGCTCCCAATGTCATCTTTAGGCGTTGCATCCAGAATGTCACAGACGAAAAAATCTTTCTGTGCATGTTTTCGTCTTAAAAGTTTAGCCATGATCAAAAATGTTCCTAAAACCCCGATAGTTAAAATAAAGAATCTACTATCGGGGTTTTAGGAATAAGTGTCAATATCTACTATCGGGGTTTTAGGAACAGGACTGTGGAAAACCTTATAAAACAAGGAACAGAGTTTTCGGGGTTTTAGGAACAGAGTTTTCGGGGTTTTAGGAACAGAGTTTTCGGGGTTTTAGGAACATTATTAACTTTAAAAAATGCTTGAAATCCTTATAAATAGGGACTTGCAGAGATTTTCATAATAAGCGTAACACTAGAATACTTTAACAAACTTAATAACACTAGAGCCGTTGTGTCCTGTACCTTTGTGGATAACTCGACTTAAAGAATAATGAGTTCGCTACGCTCACAAGCTAGTTTAAAAGTGGCTAACGCCACTTATTTGCTTGCCAAGGGGTGAATGTAGGGGATTTTTATCGGTGTAAGTCGTCAGAGAGCTTTACGGATAGAGAAAAGATTTTGATTGAATGCTCCGCAGGGGATATTTAAACAACGGTGAGTTATGAGGATAAGGGAGAAGTCATCATAAATATATTGATTGTTGTCCCATATTTGAACACACAGGCGTTTTAATCTTTTTTTGGTTGTTGGCTACCAAAAAGATTTTTAACACTCTGTATGAGGCTTGAATTTGATCTTTTTGATTGATCTGTCAGTAAATTTGTTGCTTGGTGACGCCAGTGGTTACGATCAGTTTTTAAATCATCAATGAGGTCGTCTTTTTCTCTTAGCCGTTCAAGTAATATTTCATTCTCTCTTTGTAACATGCTGTTCTCGTTAGGGTTCTTAGCCGTTC
>CAZYTB010000253.1:0-2554 GCA_964650375.1 uncultured Campylobacterales bacterium
GCTTCGCGATTCGTGAAGGTGGCAGGACTGTTGGCGCTGGTGTAGTAGCCAAAATCATCGAATAAAACATCAGCTCACGGCTAGAAGGCTCCATTCCTGCGTTGGAGAAAAAGCACTTACACTTGTAAGCTTTCTTTTTCTCCGCCTTGATCTGAAACCTTCTAACCGCAACCTGACGCATTATTTTGATGATTGAAGAAACACAGATATAAGTAAACAAGAGCAACATAGGATGTGGTGAACTTGCGAACCGCATCAATAAAAAAGCCTAACTGAAAAGTCGGGTTTTTTTGTGCCTAAGCATTTAATATCTTGCGTAGGGTGGGCAAGGTTTTCATGCCCACCATCCTAAACTAAATACTGCTTGCTTTTCCGCAAACTTTAAATTAGATTTAAATAATCAGTAGTAACTAAAACACTCCTTCAACAAATAACAAAAACAACATGATAACAATATTCAGAAGAATAAGATCGCAAATGCTTAGCGAAAACAAAATTGCCAAATATCTTTTATATGCAATTGGAGAAATCTTGCTGGTGGTCATTGGTATCTTGATTGCTCTGCAGATTAATAACAGTAATGACTTAAGAAAAGAACGACAAAGAGAGCTGCAATATCTACAGAATATAAAATCTGATTTGATCATCAATATTGCAGAGATGGAAAGCTATATAGCGACACGAAATAATCAAATTGAAGCAGCTAATAGAATTCTTGAGCATTTTGAAGGAAAGCCAATCAAAGACTTATCTGCATTTAATGCGGATGGCTTTAGCATCTATTCTTGGCAAAAATTCTACCAAAGCAATAATACTTTTCAAGAACTGGTCAACTCAGGGAACTTGGCGTTGATTACAAATGAGCTGATTAAAAAAAGCTTACTTGATTTAGAAAGTCTTTATAAAAAAATGAAAGCGGAAGAGGCACATTTTCGATTTGATACTGAAACCAACCTTTACGAACCTATTTACTCATCATTGGATTTAAATCCAATGATACAAAATGTCGAGTATTACTTAAGTAAAGGTCAGGTAGGGAGAAATACACCATTGCCCGATAACTATTTTGAAGGTTTTTTAAAAAACAAACAAATTAAAAATGGATTTGTTCTTACGGTACTTGAATTAAATACATTAAATGGTCAAATGAAACAAATGATAGAGCTATCAGAAAAACTTATTGGTTCTATTAATTCTGAGTTAGCAACATAGGATGTGGTGAACTTGCGAACCGCATCAATAGCCTGCGATTAAATGAAGATTTTAAAGATAATATCAAGTTACGAAACTAAGAAGATTTGTCCGATATATACCGCATACAGCAGTATATATTGGACATATAAATAATGACCTTTGTAAATAGCTGTTTAATATGAAAAATAAAAAAGCATCGTTAGATAATTACTGCACTAAGTTGTATTTTTTGACAGAATAATAATATGAAAAAGTTAGCTTCTTGATATATAAAGGCATGTAAGTTAATTTAGACATCAATAATAAATATATACTGCAAAGTTTAACAAAGAAAGGACAGGCACCATAGAATAGTGATTTTGTGTAAAAAGGAATTAAATGAACCTATTATTTGTATGTAGTGAAAATAGACTTCGAAGCCCAACAGGTGAAGAGGTGTTTTCTCTGTATGAAGGAGTAGATGCTATTGGATGTGGTACGAATTCCGATGCAGAAACTACAATAAGCGGCGATTTGATAGAATGGTCTGATATCGTTTTTGTAATGGAAAAAAGCCACAGAAATAAAGTTGCAAAAAAATTCAGAGAGCTTCTCAAAACAAAACGGTTAATATGTCTTGATATAGCCGATGAATATGATCGAATGGATCCAGTTCTTATTCGTTTATTAGAAAACCGAGTATTAAGGCATATTCATAATAATGTTAGAAAAGGCACATAATAATAGAACAAAACTTGGGCTGGAGCGTTTTTTGTTAGCCATTATTTTCACGCAACCGACTTTCAACGTATTTATGCAAAACACTAGCAACAAGGGTCTGGTAAGGGATACCCTCTGAAAGTGCTCGTTTTTGTAGCCCGCGAAGGTCTTTAGACGGTAGTCTAATATTGATTCTTGCATCTTTTTGGAGCATCGCTTTGGCGTATTCCTGATGCCGTTGCTGGGTTTCAGTTGAATTTTTGGCTTGTTTTACCTTTCCTGACTCAAACGCTTCCAAGATTTCTTTCTCTTCTTGATCTAATTTATTCATTTTTAGCACCTAAGTATTTTTTTGTGGCCTTGCGATTCGTAATCAACACGGTCAGGGTAATTGGTTATGACCCTGATTGCACCTATTGCGATGCAGGAAGGCTTATGTTTTTCAATTTGTAATCCCCCCAAGAAAAAAACTAGTGTATTGGGATCTTTATTTAAGTTGCTCGCATCTTAGAGTTGAAGGGTTGTTAGAAATTTTCTAACAGAGGTAATTAAAATATCAATTACCACCAAAATTAATCCAATAAAAAGAGAATTATTATGCCAAACAAAGAGATCAGTATTTTTGAAGAAAGCCTGTTACATTCAAGAAGAAATTTTATAA
>CAZYTB010000254.1:0-2521 GCA_964650375.1 uncultured Campylobacterales bacterium
GACCTTTGCCCATCCTACAGTTGCTCATATTATTTCATGCACGTTCCTGTCAGAGTATCAAGAAATATCCTCCGAAATCTGCTAGTCTATTGGAAATAGGAAACTTATTATACCGATCTAAAACTCACTTTACTCTGCCCGCCACCTATTTTCTCCACAACAACCTGAGCACCGATTCGTTCTACCAAAACCGCAACATGTGAAATCACTCCGACTTTCCGTCCTAGTGCCTGTAATGTATCCAGGCTAGCGATAGCAACATCCAGCGTTTCCTGATCCAGACTACCAAAACCTTCATCGATAAACAGCGATTCAACCTGTGTTTTATTCGATGATAAAGAAGCCAGCCCTAATGCTAGCGCCAGTGAAACCAGAAAACATTCTCCACCGGATAAACTATGTACACTCCGCACTTCATCAGCCATATCTCGATCAATTACTTGCAGTTCCAGATCACTCCCGGGAACACGCTGTAAATGATAACGCCGGGCAAATTCCTGTAAATGTCGGTTGGTATAGGATAGCAAGGTTTCTAGTGTTAGACCCTGGGCAAAAATTCGGAATTTGTGACCGCTACTTGAACCGATTAATTCATTCAGACTTTCCCACTTTTCCCAGCTTTGCTGTTGTGCTTGCAATTGCTGCTGCAATACCGCTCCCGCACTAATTTTTTCATCGTCGGTACGCAGTATAAAACTGTTATTGTCCTTATCCCGGGTTAATTTTTCTTGCTGCTCAATCAACTGCTTTATTTGCTCCAGAGCATTCTCTTCAGATTCTTTTGGGCCATTATTTTCATGTACTTGTAAACTTTCAGTTTTTACTGTTAATGCAAGCTGGTATTCCTGTAATGCGCTGCTTAGACTTTTGTTTGTTGCTGTTTGTGCCGCTACCCATATTTTGTCTTTAGTCAGTAATTGTTGTAGCGTTTGCCTACTGAGTTGCTGTTCTTGTAATGCCTCTTGCAACTCCTGTGTGGCAATGATTTTTTTATCTGCACGTCTTTTTTGTTCTGCCTGCCAATGTTCAATCGTGTTGTGACAGGTTTTTAACTCTGAGCTAGCAGTCACTCTTTCACCTTCAGCCTGATGGGCACGGACATCCGCTTGCTGTAATTGCTTGTCTAAATTGTCAGCATAATCATTAGCTGAATCGCCGTTAAAAAACTGTTTACGTTCTGTTATTAAGCCTTGATATAATTTAGTCTGTTGTTCTAAATCGTGTTGAAATTTAATTGCCAGTTGTTGCTGTTGAATTTTTTCAGATTCCACAGTTAAGAACTGTGTATCTATCTGCTGAAATTGTGCCTGAATATTCGTTTTCTGGGTTAGTTTTGTTTGCCATAAACCCACACTACTCGTCATATTCTGTAAAAATAAGCTAGCATCCTGAGCCAGTTGACCTTGCCAGCCATCTATTTTCTGAAAAGGTGTACTAAGCCTTTCCAGGATATGATTCTGCTCAGTTTCCAGGCGCTGTATCACCTCTTTTTTTGCCAGACAGGTACTCGTCTGAGCAGCGATCCCCTTATCCAGCTTAGCTTTTTCTGCAGTCTGAGTTGCATATAAATGATTCACTCTCTCGCTCTGAACACGTAGCGCATTGAGTTTATCCTGATGCTTTAAAGTCTCAGTTTCCTGTTGCTTTACCTTGGTATATTCGACTTTTAAAACCTGACTCTGTGTGCTTATGTGAACGACTGTTTCTGCCCGAATGTCTGGCCAGTCAGGTTTATTATCCACTTCAATCTGACACCACTGCTGTAATAAGCTACTTTGCAAGAATTCAGACTCGGCGATACGTGTTGCTATTTCACCTATAGATTTCTTAGCTTGCTGAATAAGGCTATGCTGTTCACTCAAATCCTTTATCAATTGGTCTTTATCCGTTTGTAGTTCCGCGACTCGCTTCTCTTGCTCTGATACTGGCTGCTGAATAGGCTTTAGTAATTCTGCCCAAGGGTGGTCTTGTGAGCCACAAACCGGGCAAGGTTGTTGATCTTTTAGCAAAACACGCAAACTTATTGCTGTTTTTTCACTGGCAGCTTGCATTAAACTTAATGCTTGCTGCGCTTCTTGTGCTTGAATTTTCTTACTTGCTTGCTGTTGTTGCAATTGCTTTATTTGCTCATTTGCTTCTATAGCAGCTCTTTCGGTGTTAGCGAGTGTTGTTTGATGCTGATGCAAAAGAGCTCTTTCTGATAAAGCCTTTTCTGCTAAAAGTAGCATTGTATTTAACGTTTCTTGCTTATTTTCCAGCTGGGATTTTTGCTGATGTAGTCCACTAAGAGGTATTTCATACGCTGTTTTTTCTAACAGGCCAAGCTGCCCTATTATCTTATTTTTTTCTACTAATGTTTCGTTACTACTCGCGTGTAGGGACTTAAATTGGCTTTTCTCCCGACTAAGATTTTCTTGTAACTCAGTATAAACTAGCCTCTCACCCTGGCTCTCCAAGCCTAAACTTATATAGCTCTTAATTTCGGCATCCCAACGTCCCCATTCATTCACCAGCTGCTGGA
>CAZYTB010000255.1:0-2517 GCA_964650375.1 uncultured Campylobacterales bacterium
CCGATAATATCAGAAAATAATCATCAGCCTGAAATACTTGAAGAATTATTAGAAGCGTTAATAAAGACATTAAAACATAAGAGCATTTTCATCCAATTTCGCAACTTCTTTGAATGGCGGGAAGCAGAGAAAAAAATATTTGAGAAACTTGGCTTCCTTTTTCGCGACAGACTAAATCTAATAATAGATACGTCAAGTGAAAAAACAGTTTGGTCGGACATTAGTGAAAGCAAAAAGAGACAAGTTGGTAAAGGATTAAAATCAGGCGTTAAGATTGAAGAGCCGAAAAATGAGGATGAAGTAAAACAGTTTTATAACTTGTTATTTGACTTGTATAAATTTAAAGTTAAAAAGCCTTTACCCCATTGGTCTTTTTTTAAAGAATTTTATTTTGAGTCAAAAAATGGTAATCTGGGAATAATCCGATTGATCAAATTAAATCAACAAATTATTGGAGGTGTTTTGTCACCGGTTACATTCGGTAAAAATATTTATGAATGGTATGTGGCAGGCCTTGATAAGGAATACAAAAGCAACTATCCAAGTATTTTGTCCACATGGGTTCTAATTGAGTATGCTATAAAAAACGATTTGCACTATTTTGATTTTATGGGCTTGGGAATACCTGATAAAGCATATGGCGTCAGAGAATTTAAAATAAGATTTGGGGGAGGAATGGTCAACTATGGACGGTTTTCCCGCCGAAATGATAAATTACTCTACTTTGTTGTTGAACTCGGTTATAACTTGTTTCTTCTGCTAAAATAAAAATGAAACAAAAAGTTTTTTACCTTTGTTAAAAATATTTCTATGGAAACGTTGACATCCGGAATTAAAAATCATCCTTTTGTCAAAAGATTAACCAGGAAAAAGGAATACAAGATTATTTCCGACGAGAAGAGCCAATTGTCGGAAAAGGTTACTGCTTTATCTGTTGAGCAGATTAATGCCATAATAGATGAAGAAAGAGGGCAGGATGTTAGAAAATATATTAACCGGTATGTTAATTTATCAGCGAATGAAACGTTTTTAACATCAACGACGACCCGCTTTAACATTCTCAAATTGCCTTATGGCCAATATTCAGCAATAGTCAACCTTAAAAAGGTCAATACTTTCAGATGGCTAAATAAATTTTTTGAGGCGATAAATAATAAATTACCTGTTGGAGGGCTTTATATTAATAGTGTTGAGGTTTATACAAACAGGAAAAAAAGAATACTAAAAAAATCTCCTTTTCCTTTCAATAAAATACATTATTTTTTCGATGTACTTTATACCCGTTTAATGCCCAAACTTCCCGGTATTAAAAAAATATATTTTTGGCTTACACAAGGGGAATACCGTGTGCTTTCCAAAGCAGAAACCTTTGGGCGCTTATATTCGTGCGGATTTGAAGTCCTGGACGAGAAATTTGTAGGTAATGAATTGTTTTTCGTGGCCAGAAAGGTGAATGACCCTGCGTTTGATCATAATCCAACTTATGGTCCTTTGATCCGGCTCAAACGGCATGGAAAGAATGGCGTTCTTTTCAATGTATATAAACTTCGTACCATGCACGCCTATTCCGAATACCTCCAGCAATATGTATTTGAACACAATCATTTACAGGAGGGGGGGAAGTTTAAAGACGATTTCAGAATTACGACTGAAGGCCGGTTTTTCAGAAAATTCTGGCTTGATGAATTACCCATGATTTTTAATGTTCTAAAAGGCAAGATGAAGATTGTAGGTGTCCGGCCACTTAGCAGTCATTATTTTAATTTGTATTCGGAAGAACTAAAACAAAAACGGATAAAATATAAGCCGGGGCTGATTCCTCCTTTTTATGTAGATATGCCTAAGACACTGGAAGAAATTATGGATTCAGAAATGCGTTACCTCGAAGCTTACGAAAAACATCCGTTCCTTACGGATATCGCCTATTTTTTTAAAGCGTTCTATAATATTCTGATAAAAAGAGCAAGGAGTAATTGATAGTTGGTTTATTAATAAAGTTATTTATTTGTAAATTATAGGCTATACGTTATTAAAAAAACAATTCTTATTCTTTCTGATAAAAAATACCGGTCACTAAAAGATGTTGCCCTTTTTGCCATCCTTATCCTCGGATTTCATTTCCTGTTTCGTTTTTGGGCGTATCATTTACATTATCAGCCGTTTCAGACAACAGTGATACCTGTTTATGAGTTTCTTACCCGGCTGCTTTTTAATAACAGTGTCTGGGCATTAAAGCATTTTACCAATTATCAATTTACCACGCAGGACAGCAATATCCTGATGGGTGCCGGTCATGTAGGGGTGCATTCGGGTTGCTCGGGTTTAAAGCCGTTTTTAGAGTGGATTGTCTTAATGACTTTTTTCCCGGGACCTTGGAAGCATAAATTCTGGTTCATCCCTTCCGGTCTTGTTATCATTCACCTTGTGAATATTTTCAGGATTTCAGGGTTGTCGATTTTGCTGCTCTATTTCCCGGAACATTGGCAGTTTGCACACGATTATATTTTCCGTCCTTTT
>CAZYTB010000256.1:0-2514 GCA_964650375.1 uncultured Campylobacterales bacterium
TTAACTTATTGAAATATTGGATAATTGACAATAAAAGCTGCGAAGATGGGTTAACAAAACTATGAAACCTGGAGGGACTAGATAAGGAGTCAGTTATTCTACATATATATTGACTTTTAAAGTTCTGACTTGAAAATTTTTTACTTAGCTAGGAGAGGAACAATGCAAAATTTTATACTAAATAGATCATTTAAAATAATGATCATAATGGTTTTGATGGTGAATTCGTTTTCGCTATTTGCCGGGAACCATCCACTTACCAAAATAAATCCCACTACCGTTGATTTAGTAGTCAGCCTGGATTGGGATTTAAGTCAACCGCCTACCGTGGCAGGTACTGTTCTGAATCGAACATACATTGATAGTGCTATGAAGGCATTCGCCGCAGCGACTTATCAAATGACTGAAGGTCGTCATAAAATAGGGAAAGTATATATATTCGAGAACAGCCAAAATATCAATAGAGCGGATATGCAGTTTTTGCACAGAGTCGGTCGTGCTAATGCCCATACAGGAGGTTTATTAGATTCCGGCTCTAGAATGCAGATGTTTACTCTGGATGCTGTTAATGTGCTTGACCCTGTCATAGGTAAAACTATGGCGCATGAGTTTGCCCATTATGCCTATGATCTTTTTGATGAATACCGTGAAGCGGGTACTTTTAGTACTGATGACCCAGGTGCGCCACAGGATGGTGATACCCCCCGAGACTCGATCATGAACGATCATGCGCAGTTCACACGCTTTTCAACTTCAACCGATTATACCGATCCTACTCAACGACGTACGGCGCAATGGCGAGTGTTTCAATCCTCCAACTGGGAAACCTTGCTGCGTGACCCGCGTCAGGATATAAGGCCGCCCAGCTTTCAAAATTTTGCACCACGCAGACAGTTAGACGTTTTTAAAGGTATTTTTTTACCGACTATGTTTACTAACCCCACAACCGGCTGGGAAAACGATTTTAGCCTGGTATTTCAAAATCCTAATGAAAATACGACGCCTAAACGCTTGCCTTATGCAGCGACTTTTGTTTTTAATACCGGACTGACCGCGCAACAGGTGTCAGCAAGTAAAGCGGCTGCTAAAAGAATTTTAAATCAACATGCTAAAAGTAATGATCGTATAGCCGTTATTGCATTTGGTGACGGCACTACAACTGACGATTTACAGGTGCCTTTAACAACGATAACCGATACCAATTCTCGTAATCAGTTAAATACGGTCGTTGACAGCATTAATCCGACACCGGCAACAACAGCCGATTTGAATGCAGCTTTGCAAACGACTTTAGATCTTTACAATAATCCCAACCCGGGAGAAACGCCGGTTGTGTTGTTGATTACTGAGAACCCGGATACTGCACCTGATGTGAGCGCTTTCAAGGCTCGTAATATTCCGATTTTTGTTTTTGCTTTGAACAGCAATCAACTAGTCGCCAAAGTAAGAGCCACACCGAAAAATACGGGTTCTCTGGGTAGCTCTATCGGTGGTTCAGGAAATGCTTTGAGTGATATAGCTAATCAAACCGGTGGGCAATATATCCCGATTGATAACCCCGGTGAAATGACCAAATTATTTTATGAGGTGTTAAATGCTGCCGCTGGAGAAAATATCCAGGTATTAAATGACAAGGAGCAGCAACTATCTGCTGGAGAGAATTTGGGATTAACTACCCATATTTCCAGTGGTGACTCCAATATAGAGTTTTTTGCATCCTGGGAAGTTGCTAATGATGACATCGAATTTATCTTAGTGGCGCCGGACGGAACGGAGATTAAGCCAGACGCGCTTTCAGCAGATGTTAGCTATGAGATCAGCAGTGAAGATGGCGAAAATTACGCTGTTTATAGTGTGCAAACACCCGCTGCAGGTGACTGGGTAAGCCGGGTAAGCTATTCTGGCGATCAAGAAGATGCACTGGTGTTCCAGGAAGTCAGCGGTGAAAGTTTACTCAACGCAACCATGTCTTTTGTCGGCGGCACTGAAGAAGAACCGGGACCCATAGGTTTAAACGTTAAAGTAGCAGGGCCTTTACCTGTTATCAATGCAAAAGTGACAGCTGATATATTCGATCCCGACGACAATACCATTGCCACCGAAATTAACTTACGTGACGATGGCAAAGGCGTGGATAACATCGCGAATGATGGAATTTATTCTGTGCTGCTTGAAGGTTTATTATTAAATGCGCCAGAAGCAGGGGATTATGAAGTTTGTGTTACTGTACGTAACGAAGTGGGTGGTAATGCCTTGTTTACGACTAGTGGTTCGCGTGTTGGTAAGCAAGAACCTGCTAAACTGGCAAATAAACAAACCAAGCCCCAAAAAAACACCAAAGCCAGCTTTTCCATTGCGGGCTTAAAAGGTGTGCAGGGTGAAAATGCGCCGGACGAGGCAGTGCCAACTTTCCAGCGTTTTTTGTTCGATTTTATCAGCCTTGATGAAGCACCCCAACCACCGAAAAATACAGATATTGCACAAGCTATTGACGTTATATCTGATAATCACGAT
>CAZYTB010000257.1:0-2510 GCA_964650375.1 uncultured Campylobacterales bacterium
TAGAATGTATACCGAAGAACACCGGACAGGATCAGCCTGTTAGCCAACTACTCAACTGTGATTTAACCGGAAAAATTGTTGGTGTTGCGGATGGTGACACGGTAACGCTGTTAGATGACGGCCATCAGCAACATAAAATTCGTTTAGCGGGGATTGATGCACCAGAACTTGGCCAACCCTTTGGTCAAGCATCAAAACGTTTTCTCAGTTCAAACGTTGCTGGGAAAACCGTGTGTATCCAAGGCGACAAGACTGACAAATACAAACGGCGGGTTGGCAAGATTCTCTTGAATCAAATCGATGTGAATCTTGAAGTGGTAAAGGCGGGTTTAGCCTGGCATTACAAAAAATACCAGAATGAACAATCAATAGCCGATCAGTCGGCTTACGCCAGCGCTGAAAACACTGCGAAAAATGCACGGCTGGGTTTGTGGTCAGATCCCAATTCGATACCGCCCTGGGATTGGCGAAAAGGTGTTCGTCCTGCAACAAAACCAGCGCCACTTCCACAACCAACAAATGCTTTTAGCTGTGGCTCGAAGAGATTTTGTACCCAAATGACATCCTGTTCAGAAGCCCGGTTTCATTATTTACAATGTGGTTTATCACGACTGGATGGTGATAAAGACGGTATTCCGTGTGAATCATTGTGTCGATGATGTATTATTATTTTTAGGGCGATTCATTACGCCTATCTCATTTCAACTCTCCTCTTTAACTTGAGAGGTTCAAAGGAGAGTTGAGTAATTGATTCAAAAAAATATTTTATATTTCAGCAACTGGCCGAAGGCCTCTATTAAAAGATGGTCTTTCAACGGTGGCATTAGTTGCGAGGCATGTAGACATTTTCCCCATAAAAATCTCCATGCCAAGTATGATAGCCGGATCGACTTGATAGATTCTACATAGCTTGCAGAACACCTCTAAAGAAGGGACTCTTCGACCAGATTCATAATGACTGAGTTGAGTGTCATGAATCCCTATTCTCTTACAAATTTCTTTTTGTGATAATTGACCATATTTTTGGAAATAAGAAAATTTGGCATTTTTAAGATTTCTACCTATCTCTTCAGACGAAAGTGAAATTATTGCATCACAACTTTTATCTCCATCAGCTCCCTCCAATTCCCTTGCTGCTTTCATGTCTTGTTTATTCATAATTAGTCCCTTCAGTATGTTGCTTTTTTTCAAAAATTAATCCTTTTTATAAATGACCCAGAATAGTTTTTTCTGAGCCATGTGTTTGGTGCTTCGTTCAATACGAAAACACAAATAAAATCTGCAACCAATATTGGTCTTATAGAGACGCAAAATATTTCTTAGGCTGTAAATTAATAACGATGATGGTTTCTTTCAAAATTGCTTTATAGCGATTGACAAGAAAATTTAGAAAATAAGAATTCGGTAAAAGATGTGATGTTTCTTCTATAAGCTGAAGTCGCATCTCAATTTGCTGTATTAGCACCTCTTTAAATTCATCGCAAAATCTTGTTTTAAGCATTGCGGTACCCATTGAAGTATAGGCGGATGCGTTAAAGATATTCTTCATATGGCGTTCTGCGATGTTGTATGAACGCTTAGGAACGTCTTTATTATTATTGATTGTAAGCTCCCGTGAAGCAATATACATGATTTGATGCTTGATAGAATTTAGCAGGTAATCAAGTGATTCATGTTTTCTTTCCAACATGCATTTCTTTATCTCGTATCTCTGTAATACATCTTCTTGATATTGATATTGATATCGATATTTTGCCCCTGTGCACCTATAGTATGTAGCAATGGACATTATCATGTATTGCCCGGTACGGGAGGCACAGTCCCTGCTAAACGCATATAACTCGTGATCATTCAACAAGCGTTTGTTGACAGGTCTGTAATCTAAAAATCCAGCTGATTTATTGATCCATAAACCAGCTACATGATTGGCCATTCGTTTTAAAGCCATCTTTTTTTTACTATTCTCTGTCGAATCTCCTGAGTTTTCTTTTAATTTCTTTATCATAACAATGCCTATAAAAAATATTTTTTAAGTTATAGATACATGAGAACAATTCCCATTCGTGCATTTTTTACTCCAATGACCTCCTAAATTCAGGTCTAACTTTACACAACCCAGACATATATGTCAAGGATGTTACTTTTAAGAAAGATTCGTTACAATATGTTATAAATTTGTCGTGCTTAACCCACATACAACAACAAACGACTCACACACCCTAAAAAGGAATCCGAGAAGATCGTTTGCAGGATACGGTTGCATCACACTAGAACATGACACAAGTGTCATGATACAATTAACACATATCCAAACACGGACAGCCAATGCGTATCCCTTTGTTGAATGAAACTGGTGAGTTACCGGACGGTGAATACGATGTTACTCTCGACGCCATTGAAAACCGATTTGGTTGCGCCAATGAACAACGACGGTTTCTCATGCAGTCACTGAGGGCTGCAGCAGCGAATTTCAGCAAAGCCAATGTACGCAAACTCTGGATTGACGGCAG
>CAZYTB010000258.1:0-2507 GCA_964650375.1 uncultured Campylobacterales bacterium
ACGGCTGTAAAAAAAGCGGGGGGGCATAGACGCGAAATTATTGATACCATTGAAGAGTTGCTGGGTTCTAATAATAACAGTCAAGTTTCAGATATGGTTGAATTGCTTAAGAAAGGTGTGGTGATTCACCATGGATCTGTTCCCTTGGAGGTTCGATTTTTAGTTGAAGACTTTATTCGAGGTGGCTTTTCCAAGATCTGCTTTGCTACCAGCACCTTAGCTCAGGGAATCAATATGCCATTTGATATTGTTTGGCTAGAAAACTCTAGGGTTTTAGGCGTGGATGATTCAGATAGAGCATTGTCGTTTAAAAATCTTATCGGGCGTTCCGGCAGGCTATCGAATGACAATGTTTTTGATTTTGGGTATGTATATACAAAAAATGCAATCCTGTTTTCAAAAAGGATCAATTGTAGCTATACATTACGTGAATTATCGATAATAGATAGCTGGGACCATGATCCTAGTGTAGAAAATGATGATTCTGAAGAACTTTTAGGAGCAATTCGCAACAATACTTTTGATGAAGATAAAAACCTCCCTCAATCAAAAATTGAAAGACTGTCAGGTAGGGGTGTATTAAATTCCGTAAAGAGCTTTCTAGATGTCATATATTCTAAAGAAACGATTAAAGAGTCGGTCGGTGGTGAGGAAAACCGTCAAGTAAGGGATATGGCTAGTTATAACTTACAGACAATTTTTGAAGCATCCTTGGGGCGCTCATTGTTTGAAGGTGAATCTACCGTTTTTGATACCGCGATATCAATATTTTTCCTTACAATTCAAGAATATTCATTTCGGGAGATTGCAGGACTTAGGTATAGCCGAATATCTAAACGGGATGAAAATAATATTGGGATTGCAGGATTTACTCAGCCCGCCAATAAACTACCAGATAGCAAATTGAAGCATAATTTTTCACTTTTTAATGAGGACACGCTAGCAAGAAATGTGCGCTTTGACGCAATTATATATGATACCTATGATTACCTTGATACAGTAATATCTTTCTCACTTGTTGAGGTGTTTTCTGCTGCATTCCAAATTTATTTGGAATATACCGATGATGACAGGGCAGTTCAGGCAATAGAATTACTGCGATACGGAACAAATGACAGACGAAATATTCTGCTCATGCGATATGGTTTTCCTCCGGAAGATGTTCCAGTGATAGCTCCATATATAGAATCAATTAGTGAATTGAATGTTGAGTTTAAAGATAGCGTAGAAGATGCGCCCCAATACATTAAACATATGATCGAGTGGTATCTTCCTCAATAACAGTCTATTTTTAAATTCCTTGCTGTTCAGGAATACTAGGGGAAGGCTCTAATTCAAAAGCCAGGTCAGAGTGCAATTGTTTCTAATATAGGTTTGTCAGCGGTAATGCTGATACTCCTAGGATTAAGAATTAAGTAGGTTTGATTCATGTTTGATGCGGAATAGGCGACTACTAACTTTGTTGTAGCACGGCAGTTTTACACCTACTAAGATGTTAGTTTTTAAGGAGAGGATTGTGGCAAAGCCAATCGTATTTGGACGTTATCAGTTTAGAACAAAAAAAAGTGCTACAGAGGATGCCCGACGACGAATAAATAAATATGAGGCAGGTGACAAGCTTAGTATTGATGACGAATTGTTTTTTACTTCTCTTTTTACGTTGCATTTTGAGTATGAGGAGAAAAGAGGTGTGGGGATCGATCATGTAAAAGTCGAGAGAGACTTTCACAAAAATCGCTGTTTATATATTCATCGTATAGATGGTTCATATATTGATTGTAGTTGGGTGCATTGTATACATCCGGCTTCGCAAAAAACGGTAGTATCAATGGCATTTCGACGCGCAGTAAAGGAACGTGTAACGGAGTTCAAAAATGCACAGCTGAAATTAATCAAAGTATGCCCTGAACTGGGTATACTTTTATCTTATAGTAATAGTCATGTATCTTACCTAGAACCAAGTTTTGAGCAGCTTCTTAATAGTTTCCTATCTCAGAAACAGATTGCGTATGAATCAATTAATTTAACCAATCCTCCACCAAATGATTCTGACCAACGTGGTATTTTATCTAATATTGAGCTATCCAAAAACTGGAATGAATATCACCAAAAAAATGCGGGTCTTCAATTGCTTAGTGCAGAAGCAAATCTCAGAAGATCAAAAATATAAAAAACTGGGTGATAATGAAACTGGGTAGAGAGAAATTGTTTCTAATATAGTTAGTTGCTAAGAATTTCCGGCTCGCCAAGGTATGTCCATAAACCAGATGTTAACGGACATGGGCTGAATGAAAGCAGCTAACAAGAAAATTATGTCACTCGCTTCGCTAATTGGGGCGCGAAAAATTCAGTGCGCCCCCTATTAAAAACGTTAGATGGAAAAAAATACTATGACACCAAAGAGCGATACTAAAATAAAAGCAGCGCTTGTCTACGATTTTGATGGAACGCTCGCTGAAGGTAATTGTGCAGAGCACGGATTAATGCCTGCTCTTGGAATATCAGAC
>CAZYTB010000259.1:0-2502 GCA_964650375.1 uncultured Campylobacterales bacterium
CATGCAATGCTTCGTCTTTGCGCTGTAGATAGGTATCGTAATTACCGGGATAGCTAGTCAAATTACCACGATCAAGTTCGATAATGCGGGTGGATAGTTTTCGCATGAACGAACGATCATGCGTAATAAACATTAACGCGCCGTTGTAATTTAATAGCTGTTCTTCTAACCATTGAATCG
The DNA here is from genome assembly GCA_964650375.1 of uncultured Campylobacterales bacterium. Lineage (GTDB taxonomy): Bacteria > Campylobacterota > Campylobacteria > Campylobacterales > Sulfurospirillaceae > JAADIZ01. Next base: position 181 of record CAZYTB010000259.1, read on the forward strand.
CATTTAAATCAAGATGATTGGTTGGCTCGTCAAGTAATAAAATATCCGGTTTTATCACCAGTGCTTTTGCCAGTAATACGCGACGCTTCATACCACCAGACTGTGCTAGATAATCATCATCGCCATCCAGCTTCATGCGACTAAGCACTTCTTCAACCTGCTGATTTAATTGCCAGGCATTATTGATATCAACCTGATCCTGGGCACGTGCCAGTTCGGCAATGGTCTGGTCATTACTGTTTTCAGTAAAGTCATGCAATGCATGATGGTAGTCCTGCAGTAATTTTGCGTTTTTACCCAGCCCCGTTGCCACCACATCAAAAATAGTTCCTTCAATATCGAGCCGAGGCTGCTGATCTAACACTGCCAGCTTTAAACTCTGTTTATATTCAAGCTCACCACTCTCGGCTTTTACTTCACCTGAAATAACTTTTAACAAAGTTGATTTACCCGTACCGTTTCGACCCAACAAACAAAGTCGCTCACCCGCATCGATAGACAGGCTCACCCCTTCCAATATTGAAGGCCCACCAAAACTAACATTGATATTTCTTAAACGTATTAATGACATGCGCGAGATTTTACAATAAAGATTGTTGTTTTCCCACGGAGCACTGTGGGTAGAAAGACGGTTTCAAATAAACTCAGCAAATAAAAAAGGTCGGCTTTTAACCGACCTTTTCAAACTGAAGCGCTGCTATCACAGCAACGCCCGTAAAATGGCGTTTTATTTAAAGTGCTACTTTAAGATTTACGACGTGCCACAGCAACCAGACCAAGCAAACCACCACCAAACAACCAGACAGCAGCTGGTACAGGAACGGCAGTCAACGCTATGCGTAAGTCCAGACCTAGCGTAGGATTTTCTCCATTTGAATCAAAGTTCGCACCCCAAAGTGACATTGTCGAACCATCAAAAGAGTTCGGCGCCTGGATTGCACCTGTACAACATGCAAGTAAGCCTGCATCAAAAACCATGGATGTATTCTGCAACCAGCTCATTTCATCAATGCCTACATCAGAAAATGCTGCACTCAACGTTGCCGCTGGATTTAGCGCTGGATTGAAAAACATATTGCCTGAGAAAGTAACCGTTCCTGGGTCAGTATAGCCCGTGTCGTTCGGCCCCACACCACCCGCATTAAAACTCTCAGGGTCTAATCCCAGCACCATATTTATTGCGCCAGTAACATCATCATATGTGCCGGAGACAGGCGCAGAAAGAAATCTAGTAATTTGTGTGCCCGTTGCCGCGTCATTATCACTATTCAGGGGATCTGCTTCATCACCACCATCAAAACCCGCAAAATGAAAACCAGAAAACTTAAAGTTATCATCTATACCATTAAGTACTTCTGTGATGTTGTACACGATTGCCGATGCTGTTGTGCAGCTCGCAGACAAAGCTATAGCTGCTACAGTTCTTATAATTTTATTCATTGATCTCTCTCCATTTCATCCATTTGCGTACACGCGATTAGCAAAAGTGCAACCGCGCTACAGTACCATTACTAAACTTCAGATTCTCTATACGACAGTACATAAAACACAACTTATCCAATACCCTGTTTGCTCTAATATTCGTTTGTTCCAATGTTCATTCCAATATCCTTCAACCTTGAATCATCGACTCGATCTCAGAACCATCTTGCTCATCACCCAATTATCGAACCTACTAAAAGGTTGCACGAAATATGCCAAAAATACTAATTATTGAATATATACAAAAAAAAGAGTGAAATATTTTGTATTTCAAAGAGTTAAAAATAGAATCAAAGTAGAGCGATGAGAGCTTAATAGCTAAAATAATGCCAAAAGTGTAAAGAATTACAGACAGGTGTAAAAAATTGTGACGCAAACAACCCCTTAATCTTCTATAACCGGCGCAAGCCAACGCTCAGTTATGCTCAAATCATCCCCTTTTCGAGCAGCATAATCGATAACCTGATCTTGCAAGATCTTACCCGTACCAAAATATTTAGCATCGGGATGTGAAAAATAGAAACCCGAGACCGCAGCAGTAGGCAGCATCGCAAAACTTTCTGTGATGGTAATACCTGCATTTTTCTCAGGCTCGATTAATGACCACAAAGTCGCTTTTTCAGTATGGTCGGGACACGCAGGATAACCTGGTGCGGGACGAATCCCCTGATAGTCTTCTGCTACCAATTCTTCGTTAGTGAATTTTTCATCACTCGCGTAAGCCCAAAATTCTTGCCTAACACGTTGATGCAACCGCTCTGCAAAAGCTTCAGCTAAACGATCCGCCAGTGCTTTTAAAAGAATACTATTGTAATCGTCATGATCATCTTCAAACCGTTT